>JABDJG010000318.1 GCA_013002595.1 Hyphomicrobiales bacterium
CCAGCTTGCCGCAAAATGAGGGAGGCGTCCTTGCCTCCATAAGACAGATGATGACCGTCATCCCTGACCTGCTCTGTCATACCCAGGGCACCGGTATAAAACCGCGCCAGGCGTGCAGGTGAGTTGACGCGCAAAATGATACCGGAGAGTTCCATCCAGCGGATAATGAGTGCGGCAGGTCAAATTCTCAAGACAATCGTGATCGAGATCATTATGCATGGCGCCTGGATCCTTGGCATATGATGAGTTCAAGATGAAAGAATTGCCGACACGAATGCTGTTGCGCCAGCTGTTTGATGCAGCCGTGGCTGCTGCCGACCCAAAGCTTTGCGTGCCTGAACACCTGCCGGAACCGCCGGCTGGTCGCACTGTTGTTATCGGGGCGGGCAAGGCGAGCGCGGCGATGGCCCGAGCCTTCGAGGATCACTGGCAAGGCGATCTCACCGGGCTGGTGCTCACCAGATATGGCCACGGCGTTGATTGCCAGCGGATCGAAATCATCGAAGCCTCGCACCCGGTGCCCGATGCTGCGGGCCAGGCGGCGGCGGCACGTATTGGCGAGATGGTGCGCGGGCTCAGCGCCGATGATCTCGTTGTATGCCTGATTTCGGGCGGCGGCTCGGCGCTGTTGAGCGCACCGGCAGGCGGCTTGACCCTTGAGGACAAGCAGATCGTCAACCAGCAGTTGCTGGCGTGTGGGGCGCCAATCTCTGAGATGAACTGTGTCCGAAAGCACCTGTCTTCGCTCAAGGGCGGACGTCTGGCAGCACAGGCGCATCCGGCCCGGGTCTGGTCATTGATCATTTCAGATGTGCCCGGCGATGATGCCTCGATCGTGGCCTCCGGACCCACCGTGCCTGATCCCACGACCCGTCAGGACGCACTGGATATCGTCAGGAAATACCAGCTTGATGTACCCAAGCACGTTGTCGACTTTCTCCAGACCCAGGACGCTGAAACCCCGAAACCTGGCGACCCGCGGTTCGATGACGTGACGACCCGCATGATCGCCACGCCGGCACAGTCACTGGCTTCTGCGATCGCGGTGGTCGAGGCGGCCGGCTATGCCGTTGTCAGCCTTGGTGACCAGATCGAGGGTGAGGCTCGCGAGGTGGCCGCAGAGCATGCCGAACTGGCACTGGCCATCGCCAATGGAACCGGCCCGGTAGAGGCCCCGGCGGCAGTGTTGTCAGGCGGAGAAACAACGGTAACGCTCAAGGGTAACGGGCGCGGTGGACGCAACGCGGAATATGCGCTTGGCCTGGCGATCGCGCTGGGCGGGCATTCGGCGATATCGGCAATTGCCGGCGATACCGACGGCATCGATGGCTCTGAGGACAATGCCGGCGCGCTGGTCCTGCCGGATACGCTTGCGCGGGCGCGGGCCGATGGTGTGGATGCGGCAGCAAGGCTGGCAAACAATGATGCCTATGGGTTTTTCGAGGCGATCGATGATCTGGTCGTGACCGGCCCCACGCTCACGAATGTCAACGATCTTAGGGCAATCATTATCGAGAGCTGATACGCTTGAAGGGGCCCGCATCTTCCGCCACGAGGCCATCGGCATCGACATGGCAATCCACTGCACTGGCCGCATCGAGATCTTCGATGCGATAGCGGCTGTTTGGGTGCAAGCATGTTATGCGGCAGCGCGACCGGGCTGGCGCAAGTGTGACCAGCGACACTGAAACCGTGTCGAGCTCTGTGGATTGATGCCGGGGCAGGGCGAGCCGGCGGATCATTGGCGAAAATGGAAAACAGGCTTGGGGCAAGAGCAAATCGCGGCAGCCGTCAAGCCTGGTCAGCGCAGTACCATCGCCATCGCACCAGCGGCCTGGTTCCGGTGCCCGGGCGATGAACCAGCGGCTGTCGGTTCTGTGCACCGACACGGCTTTGACCTGCCATTGGCTATCGAGGAAAATTTGATACCAGGCCGCATATGGCTCTTCGCCATCGGGCGAGATGACCACAGCGGTTGCCGTTATCCGCTTACCGTGTTGCTCCAGCGTGAGATGTTCGGTGCCGAAACTGCCTTTGTGAGCCCAGCGGGCGGTCACTGTCGTCAATGGACGAAAGCCGGCCTCCCGCGCGGTCATCTAGCTAGGGCCTGTTGGAATTCAGGTTGCGGTGCTGGCGTGGCTCATTTTGTCTGTGGCTAGCTTTGAGTAGCGCTGCAGGGTCGGCCCCTTCAAGCTGCTCAAAGTGACGTCCACAGGCAAAATGAGCCGCGTCCCGAAAGGGATTTGGCCCGATTGGCCCATCTTCAGGGGTGCTCGTCGTCGAATATGCCAGCATGTCCTTCCTCCTCACACCCCTAAATCTGAACCAATCGGACCAAACCAGCGCCACAACCTGAATCCCAACAGACCCTAGCCCCCGATGATGATGATGTGCAGGCGCCTTGGACCGTGTGCGCCCAACTCGATGCGCTGTTCGATATCGCCGGTGCGGGACGGGCCGGTGACCATGTTGACGGTGCGCGGCAGGGTGCGCTCGCCATCGCGCTTGCGCAGGTGCTGCCAGGCATCTTCGTAGGTGCCGCGAATTTCGCCGGCCTTGATGACCACGATATGGTTTTCCGGCAGGAAATTGAGCGTTGTCGGGTTGTCGCTGCCTGACGTCAGTACCAGGGTGCCGGTCTCGGCAACGCCAACCGTTGCATGCGACAGCGACACTTCGTCCTGCGGATCCGCAATGCCCTTGTTGAGTTCCAGCGTTGGGGCCTTTTTGCGCCATGGCAACTTGTTGATCAGCGGATCATCGCCATGGCGCACGGTCTGCGGCAGGTTCTGGCTGCGCAGGTAGTCGGCAACCGCGGCCGGTACATCGTCATCCCTGGCAACGCTGGTCACGGTTGATTGAACCGCTTCGGCCTGTTCGCGGAACAACTCGACCTGCTTTTTGTGCGGCAGCTGGGCACGGGCTGGAACGAGATTGGGCTTATGAGCCTTGATACGGTCTTTGACCGTCTTGCGCCGTACTTCATCATCGGCGCCAACCGATAGCGACTGGCGCATGCGGGCCAGGATGGCGTCGCGTTTTGCCGGATCAGCCATTGCGATTTTTCCATTGGGCCATGAATGTTCGTCCCTCGGGCGATGGAAAATCGCGGTGCTTGGTCCAGCCGCCGGCAAAGCGCAGGGTTTCCAGCTTGCCGTCGCCGCCGCACCACAAATGCAGGAACCGGGCGGCAAAACCGGTTGCCAGGCGGTAAAGCCGCGGACGCTTGGCAAAGAAAGCCCACAAGGACAGGCCCGAGCGCACCGTTGCCGGTGACAAATGACGTTCGAATTCGCGCTCGCGCCAGTTGCGCATCATCCGGGGCAGCGGGATGCGCATTGGACACACTTCCTCACAGCGCCCGCAAAATGTTGAGGCATTCGGCAGGTGACCGGCTTCATCGACGCCGATCAGGCTTGGGGTGAGGACCGCGCCCATCGGGCCGGGATAGACCCAGCCGTAGGCATGCCCGCCGACCGCCTGATAGACCGGACAGTGATTGAGACAGGCGCCGCAGCGGATACAGCGCAGCATCTCCTGAAAATCGCTGCCGAGCATCTTGGTGCGGCCATTATCGAGGATGACGACGTGGTATTCGTCAGGGCCGTCCGGATCTCCTTCACGGCGCGGGCCGGTTGAAAAGGTGGTGTAGGAGGAAAATTCCTGGCCGGTGCCTGAGCGCGCCAGCAAACGCAGGATGGTTGTTGCGTCTTCCAGCGTCGGCACCATCTTTTCGATTGTCGCCAGGACGATGTGAACCTTGGGCAGTGACTGGGTGAGATCGCCATTACCTTCATTGGTGACGATGACCGAGGTGCCGGTCTCGGCAATCAGCATATTGGCGCCGGTGATCCCGATATCGGCTGCAATGAATTTTTCGCGCAGGATCTGGCGCGCCTCATAGACGAGCGCCGCACCTTCCTCAAGATTTCGCTCGGGCGGCAACCCGGTGTGGGTTGCCCGGAAGTCGGCCTCGATCTGATCCTTGTTGAGATGAACCGCCGGCGCGATGATGTGGCTCGGCGTCTCGCCGCGCAGCTGGATGATGTATTCACCCAGGTCCGTCTCGACCGGCTCAACACCGGCCTCTGCAAGAGCCGCATTGAGGTTCATCTCCTCGCTCACCATGGACTTGCCCTTGGTGACCGTGCGGGCGGAATGAGACTTGCAGATCTCGACAACTGCCTTGCAGGCTTCATCCGCGGTTTCACACCAGTGGACATGGCCGCCAGATGCCGCAACCTTTGCCTCATACTCTTCGTAGTAGAGGTCGAGATGGGCAAGGGTGTGGTTCTTGATGTCACGCGCCTGGTCACGCAGGGCATCGAACTCGGGCAGCTTGTCGCGCGCCCTGGCGCGTTTGTCGACAAAGCCGGCAGGCACATTGGACAATGCGCGCTGCAGCTGTTCATTGACAAGCGCCCCCGCCGTGTTGCGTTTGAAGTTACGCGATGTGGGGGTCTGGTTCATTCGTCGCGCTCCGCAATTGCCGGCATATCGGTGGCGCCGGCTAGGACTTCAGCGACATGGCGCACCTGGACCTTGGAGCCCTGGCGCTTGAGCTTGCCGGCCATGTTCATCAGGCAACCAAGGTCACCGGCGAGCAGGAGATCGGCGCCGGAAGCCTCGATGTTGGCGATCTTCTTGGTCACCATATTGTTGGAGATGTCGGGGTATTTGACGCAGAACGTGCCACCGAAGCCGCAACAGATTTCCGCATCCTTCATTTCGGTGAGGGTAAGGCCTTTGACGGTCTTCAGAAGTTTCCTCGGCTGGTCCTTGATGGCCAGTTCGCGGTACCCGGAACAGCTGTCGTGATAGGTGGCGTTCTGATCGAGCGCAGCATCGACGGATTTCATCTTCATGATGCCGGTGAGGAAGGAGGTCAGCTCATAGGTCTTTGCGGCCACGGCCTCTGCGCGCTCACGCTCTCGGCTGCCTTGCTCGAACAGGCCGGGGTAGTGTTTGCGCAGCATGCCGGCGCAAGAGCCGGACGGCGCAACGACATAGTCGAAAGGTTCAAAAGCCTCGATCATATCGAGGGCGATTTGTCGGGTCGTCGCCCGATCGCCGGAGTTATAGGCTGGCTGGCCGCAGCAGGTCTGGGCAGCCGGCGCATCGACGGTGCAACCGGCCTGCTCAAGCAGTTTGACTGATGCAAAGCCGACCGAGGGGCGCATCATGTCGACCAGACACGTTACGAACAAGCCGACATGCGGGCGATCTTGGCTCATGAACAGTTCCGTATCTTGTGACCTCCGGCGCACCGGAACAACGGACTATCCATCCCACGAATACCAGATGCCTGCAACCAGCCGAATGCGCGCATCCAGCCGGGTCTGCAGGAGAGAAACGGACAGCCTGAAGCGGTGCTATTCTGCTTTGGTGGCCGATTTGATGTAGGCGATGACGTTGACCCGGTCTTCCGGCTTTTTCAGGCCGGGGAAAGCCATCTTGGTCTTTGGAATAAAGTCCTTTGGCTTCATCAGGTAGGCGTCAAGGTTCTCTTCAGTCCACATCAGGCCTTCTTCGCCCTTGGCCTTCATGGCCTTGGAGTATCTGTAACCTTCAACCATGGCTGCTGCACGGTCAACGACACCGACCAGATGCGGACCGACCTTGTTTTTTTCCTTATCGATGTTGTGACAGGCCTTGCATTTCTTGAAGACCTTCATGCCGGCTTCAATGTCGCCTTCAGCGTTGGCACCAGTGCTGAATGCAAACGCGCACAACACCACAGCAGCAGTTCTCAACTTCATCATATCGTTCCCTCTTATTACCAACTTTGGGAGAATTCCGCCCTTTAGATCAGGATGATTTTTGGTTGAGTCAACCAAAAATCATAAACCTGACCGACTTCAATATGTTAGAGGACGATTCACGGGTTAGATTGATTCAATCTAACCCGATCGTACTCTGGTGCAACATCCTTAGCAGTTCATTGGCACCAACTCGAGATCGCTATATACAATAAAAGGTGCGCACAATGTGAAGAGCCAACTGACGCAGGCATTTTTTCCATCTGGAGGGATACGCAAGTGAGCCGTTTGAAGATGCCAGAACCGCTGCAGGCCACCATGCAGCGTCGTGGCCAGATCGTTACGGCATTGCGGGCGATCTGCCCGGGCGAAGGTGTTATCGACACTGCAAATGAGATGCGGGCCTATGAAAGCGACGGGCTGACCGCCTATAAACAGCTTCCATTGGTTGTCGTCCTGCCCGAGACAACGGCCGAGGTCAGCGCGATCCTCAAATACTGCCATGAAAACGACATCCGCGTTGTGCCGCGCGGCGGCGGCACGTCTTTGTCAGGCGGTGCGTTGCCGCTCGAAGATGGCGTGTTGCTGGCGATGGGCAAGTTCAACCGGGTGCTCGACATCGATTACGACAACCGGGCGGTGACGGTCCAGCCCGGCGTCACGAACCTTGGCATTACCCAGGCGGTAGAACATGAAGGGTTCTATTATGCACCCGATCCCTCATCGCAGATCGCCTGCACGATCGGCGGCAACGTGGCGGAGAATTCGGGCGGCGTGCACAGTCTCAAATATGGCTTGACGACCAATAACATCCTCGGCGTTGAACTGGTCATGATCACCGGCGAGATTATCCGCCTCGGCGGCAAGCATCTCGACCAGGAGGGTTATGATCTGCTCGGTCTTTTGACCGGGTCGGAGGGCCTGCTCGGCGTTGTGACCGAAGTAACGGTACGCATCCTGCAAAAGCCTGAAACGGCCCGAGCGCTACTGGTCGGTTTCCCGACCAGTGAAGACGCCGGGCAATGCGTTGCCGATGTCATCTCGGCCGGCATCATTCCCGGCGGCATGGAAATGATGGACCGATACGCGATCCATGCCGCCGAGGAGTTCGTTCAGGCGGGATATCCACTTGATGTCGAGGCGCTTTTGATCGTTGAGCTGGACGGGCCGGAAGCTGAAGTCGATCATCTGATCGAGCGGGTCGGCAAGATCGCCGAAGCCAACAAATCGCAGTCGATGCGGGTGTCGACGTCGGAAGAAGAACGCCTGTCGTTCTGGGCCGGCCGCAAGGCGGCTTTTCCGGCGGTCGGACGGATTTCACCGGACTATTTCTGCATGGACGGCACCATCCCGCGCAATCAGCTGCCCAGCGTGCTGGCCGGGATGGCCGAACTGTCGACCAAATATGGCTTGCGGGTTGCCAATGTATTCCACGCCGGCGACGGCAATTTGCACCCGCTGATCCTTTATGACGCCAATGAGCCGGGCGAGCTGGAAAAAGCCGAGGACTTCGGCGCCGACATCTTGCGGCTGTGTGTCAAGGCTGGCGGTGTCCTGACCGGCGAGCATGGCGTCGGCGTTGAAAAGCGCGACCTGATGCCGGAGATGTTCAACGAGGACGATCTTGCCCAGCAGCAACGCGTCAAATGCGCCTTTGACGACAAGGGCCTGCTCAACCCGGGCAAGGTGTTCCCGCAATTGCACCGCTGCGCCGAACTCGGCCGCATGCACATTCACGGCGGCAAACTGCCTTTTCCGGATATTCCAAGGTTTTAGGACGACCCGGTCTGATCGGCATCAATGGCGATCTGCAGCAACCGGTTAACTTTAGCGACTGCCACGGGCGATCAACACTGGAGATAAGCAGCAATGGCATTTGACGATTTGATCATGCGGATCAACATGATGTTCACCGATATGGAGAACCAACCGGAAGACGCCCATGAGCTGCTTGAGCAGATCCACATGGAACTCAACCAGCTGAAGGCGACCGGGCAGCCGCTGCCGGAGGATCTGGTCAAGCTGGAACAGCGGTTGGAAGCAGAATTTGAGGCGATCGCCAAAGGCGCAAAGACTTAGGCCAAAGGTGCAAACACCTAGCAACCCGGGACCGGGCTGGAGCGGGCGACGGGGATCGAACCCGCGACCTCGAGCTTGGGAAGCTCGCGCTCTACCAACTGAGCTACACCCGCCTGCCGTATCGAGCAGCCCCACCGCGTTTCGGATTGACGTATTCCGAAGTGATGGGGCGCTCGTCGGCCAAACTACCGGTTTCAGCTTGACGGGTCCATAACCTAAACTTGATGTGAACATCGATTTTGTCACTTTGAGCGGGTTGGCAAACCGGCTAGTGTCCGCGCCATGAATCAACAACCTCGCGACATCCGGGCCGAGTTCAGGCTTATTGACCCGGCCAAATTCATTGACCCGGACGTCACCGCCAATGGCAAGAAGCGCGCCAGCGTGGCGCTTGATGTGCTCGACACGCTGTGGATCAACACCGGCACGCTGTGCAACATCACCTGCGCGCATTGTTATATCGAATCTTCGCCAACAAACGACCGGCTGGCCTATTTCGTTCATTCAGACGCCGTCGCGCTGTTTGATGAAATAGCCGAGCTTGGCCTGAAGACGCGCGAGATCGGCTTTACCGGCGGTGAGCCGTTCATGAACCGCGACATCATCGCCATGCTCGATGATGCACTTGACCGCGGGTTCGATGTGCTGGTGCTGACCAATGCCATGCAGCCGATGCTGCGGCCACGGATCAAGCAGGCGCTGCTCGACCTGAATGCGCGCTATCCGGGCAAGCTGTGCCTAAGGGTCAGTGTCGATCACTATACCCAAGAGCTGCATGAGGCTGAACGCGGGCCGGGTAGCTGGGCAAAGACCATCGAGGGTCTCGACTGGCTGTCCGACAACGGCTTCAGGATCGCCATTGCCGGGCGCACCTGCTGGGGCGAGCTGGAAGACAGCGAGCGGGCCGGATATGCGGACGTGATCGCGTCGCACGGCTGGGCGATCGATCCTGCCGATCCTTCGCAGCTGGTGCTGTTTCCGGAAATGAACGAGCGGATTGATGTGCCTGAGATCACGACCGAGTGCTGGGGCATTCTTGGCAAGCGGCCGAGCGATGTCATGTGTGCCTCCAGCCGTATGGCGGTGAAGCGCAAGGGTGAGGACAAGCCGTCGATCCTGCCGTGCACGCTGTTGCCCTACGACGATGGCTTCGGGATGGGATCAGCCCTGGCTGAGATGCTCAATGCCGATGGCGGCAATTTCCAGGATGGCGCGGTAAAGCTCAATCATCCGCACTGCGCGAAATTCTGCGTCCTGGGCGGTGGGTCGTGCTCGCGGGCCGATTAGCGCTTTTTGGAAGACCGCGCCGCTGCCGATTGCGCCTACAATCCTTAAGCCTCAAAAGCCTTGAAGTGTTTTGACAGCTTCAGGCCCTGGCGCTGGTAGTGTGAGCCGATGCCCTGGCCGTAGACCTGTTCGGGGATCTCGGTCAGCGGTTCGTACATCAGTCGGCCGATGATCTGGCCGTGCTCGAGAATGAACGGGACTTCATGCGAGCGCACCTCAAGCACCGCCCGGGCACCGTCGCCGCCGCCGGTTGAATGGCCGAAGCCGGGATCGAAGAAACCGGCATAGTGGACGCGGAACTCTCCAACCAGCGGGTTGAACGGCACCATCTCGGCGGCATGGGTCGGCGGAATGCGCACTGCTTCTCGTGAAGCAAGAATGTAGAACTGGTCAGGATCAAGGACGAGTGGTCCGCGCTGCCAGATCGGCTCCCAGAAATCGAGCACCTCAAGGGCTGCCTTCTTGTCGACATCTATGAGACCGGAATGCCGCTTGGCGCGAAAGCCGATCGGCTGGTCTGGGGCGGTTCCGGTCAGATCGACCGTCAGCGCGAGGCCGTTGTCGATATTGGCATCGCCTTCCGAGATCAGGCTTTCTGCCGCGTGCAGGCGGGCAATCACCTCATCGGACTGAACCGCCGGGCCGGCGCGGAAGCGGATCTGAGACAGGCGTGAACCGGTGCGCGCGAGGATCGAAAAAGTGCGCGGCGATATTTCGGCGAACAACGGGCCGCTATAACCTTCGGGCACCGTGTCGAAAGCCTGGGCATAATCGGCAATGACCCGGGTGAAGATGTCGAGCCGGCCGGTTGAGCTTTTCGGGTTGGCGGCAGCTGACACGTCATCAGGCAAGTTGAGGCTTTCCAGAAGCGGCACGATATAAACACAGCCGGTTTCCAGCACGGCGCCGCCGGTCAGGTCGATCCGGTGCAGCGACAGTTGTTCCAGGCGATCGTCGACGGTCTGTGCCGGACCGGGCAGGAATGAAGCGCGGACCCTGTAGGCGACGTCGCCCAGTCTCAGGTCCAGGCTGGCCGGTTGGATCTGATCGGCATCAAGCGCTTGCGGTGTGGTGATCACGCCGGTCTCGGCGTATTGATTGATCACATGCGCCGGGACAATACCATGCCCACTATCGGTGTTTTGAATGCGTACGGCCTCGGCCATGCTGGCACATCCTTCGATGCAAAGAGAATCTGTGTTAGTCAGCTTAAATGCGGCCTAGCATTGTAGCCATGGCTCAAGCAATTGTCACAGTGGATAACCACGCGATTGAGGCGTACAATACCCCCATGTACGAGAGTATCACCCATAATATCCGGATTACCGTCGAACCGGCCTATCTTGATGAGCAGTCAAGGCCGGATGTGAATTATGATGTCTGGGCCTACACCATCGGCATTGAGAACCACAGTAGTGAACCGGTGACGCTGAAGACCCGGTACTGGTAGATCACCGATGCGCAGGGGCGGGTACAGGAGGTGCGCGGCGCCGGGGTGGTCGGCGAACAGCCGACGCTTGCACCTGGTCAGCGGTTCGAATACACATCCGGCGCCCCTTTGACGACCCCGACCGGTTTCATGGTTGGCGCCTATCAGATGCAGGATGTCAAGGGCGAGATGTTCGAGGTCGATATCCCGGCGTTTTCACTGGACAGTCCGCATACCTCGGGCAAGCTCCATTGATGGAAAATTCCTCGAGTATCGAGCTGTTGTCCAAGTTGATCAGCTTTGACACCACCAGCCGAAATACGAACCTGCCGCTGATCGAGTTTATCGAAAGCTATCTTGCTGGCTATGGGGTCGAGAGCCTCAGGGTCGACTACGAGGCGGACAAAAAGACCAACCTTTATGCTACCATCGGGCCTGATATCGCCGGCGGTATCGTCCTGTCAGGCCATACCGATGTGGTGCCGGTCGATGGCCAGGACTGGACCAGCGATGCCTTTGAGATGCGCGAGCACGACGGACTGCTGTTCGGGCGCGGCACAGCCGACATGAAGGGCTTCATTGCCGTGGCACTTGCCATGGTGCCGAAGTTTCTCGCGGCGAATCTGCAAAAGCCGATCCATTTTTCGTTTTCCTGCGATGAAGAGGTTGGTTGCAATGGTGTCCGGCCGCTGATCAACCACATCAAGGATCAGCTGCCGCTGCCCGGCGCGGTAATCGTCGGCGAACCGAGCAGCATGCAGGTGATCAATGCGCACAAGGGCTCATGCTCTTTCGTGACCGAGGTCACCGGGCATGAGGCCCATTCAAGCTGCACGCATCTGGGCGTCAACGCGATCATGTATGCCGGGCGGGTGATCAGCGAATTGCACAAAATCGCCGAAGACCTGAAAGTTGAAGGCGATCCCTCAGGCAGGTTCAACCCGCCTTATACCACGCTCAGCGTCGGTTTGATTGAAGGTGGAACGGCAAAGAACATCATCCCGAAGACCTGCACGATCGACTGGGAGACACGGTTGTTGCCCGATGCCGACCGGCACCAGGTGCCGAATCGGGTTGATGCGTTTTGCGAAGGTCTCCAGGCGGAGATGCACCAGGTCTCGGACGATGCCGGCATCGTTACCGAATGCACCAACTGGGTCCCCGGGCTGCAGCCGCAGATCGGTTCGCCCGCAGAGAGCCTGGCGCTGCATTGCGCGGCGGCCAACGGTGTTGAAACGGTCTCCTACGGCACCGAGGCGGGCCTGTTTCAGGAAGCCGGCATCCCGGCCATCATTTGCGGCCCGGGCTCGATCGAACAGGCCCACAAACCCGATGAATTCATTGCCATCAGCGAATTGCAGCTGTGCGAGCAGTTCATGGCCAGACTTGCCGAGCATTGCGAAGCAGAACCGCTCTAGGCGACATCCCTGGCAGCAAAGGCATAGCGGCTTGAGCAGAACTCACACGTTACAGTGATCATGCCGTCCTCGGTCATGTCGGCGCGTTCTTCATCGGAAAAACTGCCGAGCACCGTTTCGATGCGTTCGCGTGAACACGAGCACTCGTCGCGGATATCGACCGCCGGGAACACCATAACGCCGTCTTCATGATAGAGACGATAGAGCAGCTGTTCGGGCGCCAACGTCGGGTCGAGAAGCTCGTGATCCTCGACAGTGTCCATCAACACACGCGCCTTGACCCAATTGTCGTCCTCGGCGACCTCTTCTTCGCTGCCCGCAGGGGCATCGCCGGACGACGCTTCCATGGCGCTGATGCCGCCGTCATCGGGCAGGTGCTGGACCATGATGGCGCCGGCACGCCATGTGTCGGCCATTGCCGCGCCGCGCGACATCAAGGGGCCTGACACGATGCGCAGACGGGTCGGGATCTGTTCGGACTGCAGGAAATACCGGTGTGCTGCATCGCTCAGCGTATCGTCGTTGAGGGCGACGATCCCCTGATAGCGATCGGTATGCTGACCCTGGTCGATGGTCATGGCCAGATGGCCGCTGCCGAACAGGTCCGCCGGTTTCAGGTCGCCTGTCGCTTCCAGACCGGCAACCTTCTCATCATCAAACTGGGCATATCCGCGGATCTGACCGGGTGTTGTGAAATCGCAGACCAACATCGTCACCGCACCATTTGTGCTGGCTTGAAGGATGAACTTGCCGTCGAACTTCAGCGACCCGCCCAGCATTGCGGTCAATGCTATGGCTTCAGCCAGAAGCGCAGAGACCGATGGCGGATAATTATGGCGGTGGATGATGTCATTGGCGGCGCTGCCGAGCCGGACCACGCGGCCACGGATGCCAAGCGATCTGATCGCAAAAGGCAGGACAAGATTGTCCACCGGCATTGTTACACTGGCATCGCTCACGATCAGCTATCCAGACACCAGGCCAGGATGGCCTTTTGTACGTGCAGGCGATTTTCGGTTTCATCGAAGACGATCGACTGTGGGCCGTCAATGACACCCGCGGTGACTTCCTCGCCGCGGTGGGCCGGCAGGCAATGCATGAAGACCGCATCTTCCTTGGCCTTGCTCATCAAGGTTTCATCGACCTGATACGGCTTCAACAGGTTGTGCTTGGTGCCCTCGCCTTGCTCATGGATCGACAACCAGACATCGGCCATCACGCAATCGGCGCCGTCAGCGGCTGCATCCGGATCCTCGGTGACAATGACATTAGCGCTGTTGGCGCGGCACCAGTCGAGCATATCGCCGGCCGGCTGCAGCGGTTCGGGGCTGGCAATGCGCAATTCGAAACCAAAATGGGCCGCGGCATGCATCCAGGAATTGGTGACATTGTTGCTGTCGCCGCTCCAGGCGATCTTGAGCTTCGATACATCGCCCTTTTTCTCCTGAAGGGTCATGATATCGGCCATGACCTGGCAGGGGTGGGTCAGATCGGTGAGCCCGTTGATCACCGGCACCGTGGCATATTCTGCCAGTTCGGCCAGCTTTTCCGCCTCGAATGTGCGGATCATAATGGCATCAACGAAGCGCGACAGAACCCGGGCGGTGTCGGCGATCGTCTCACCGCGGCCGAGCTGCAGGTCGCTGCCGGTCAACAGCAGGCTCTGGCCGCCCATCTGGCGCATGGCAACGTCGAACGACACACGTGTGCGGGTCGACGGTTTTTCAAAAATCATCGCCAGGATGCGGTTTTCCAGCGGCCGGCCGGGCTCGACGAACCCTTGCGGCTGGCCGGCCCGGGCCTGCTTCATGGCATGGGCGGATTGCAGGATCGCGTCGAGTTCGGCATCATCGGTCGCAGAGATATCCAGGAAGTGTTTTACTGAATCGGTCATATCTGAGGATTTCGGTTAAGCGTTTGCCTGACGTGCAACGGCACTTGCTGCGAATTGCTTGCAGGCGGCTTCGATGCGGGTAACGGCATCGTCAAGATCGGCTTCGGTCACGATCAATGGTGGCAACAGGCGCACGACATTGTCACCAGCGCCGACCGTCATCAGCTTTTGTTCGAGACAGGCAGCGGAGAATTCGGTGTTCGGCACCCGGCACTTGATGCCGATCATCAGGCCAGCGCCGCGGATCTCCTCGATGACATCGGGGTATTCGTCCCTGAGACGGGCAAGTTTCTGGGAAAGTTTCAATCCCGTCTGATTGACGTTGTCGAGGAAACCGTCCTCAAGCACCACATCGAGTACCGCATTGCCCACGGCCATGGCGAGCGGGTTGCCGCCGAACGTGGAACCGTGCGAGCCGGCGGTCATGCCTTGTGCCGCCGCTTCTGTCGCCAGGCATGCACCCATCGGGAACCCGCCGCCGATCGCCTTGGCAATGGCCATGATATCCGGCGTGATGCTGGCCCACTCGTGGGCAAACAGCTTGCCGGTCCGGCCAATGCCGCACTGGACTTCGTCAAGAACCAGCAACAAGCCGTTGTCATCACAGATCGAGCGCAACTGGCGCAGCACGTCATTGGCAACCGGCCGAATGCCGCCCTCGCCCTGCACCGGCTCAATCAGAATGCCGGCAGTCTCATCGGTAATGGCAGCCTTGAGCGCCTCCATGTCGCCAAATGGAACCTGGTCGAAACCGTCCACAATGGGTCCGAAACCGGCAAGGTGCTTTTCCTGTCGGCCAGCCGCCAGCGTTGCCAGCGTGCGGCCATGAAAGGCGCCTTCAAAGGTGATGATCCGGAAGCGTTCCGGATTGCCTGTTGCGCTCTGGTACTTGCGGGTCATCTTGATGGCGCACTCGAGCGCCTCGGCACCTGAATTGGTGAAGAACGCGGTATCGGCAAAGCTTGCCTCGATGAGCCGTCTGGCGAGACGCTCGCCATCGGGGCTCTGATACAGGTTCGAGACATGCCACAACTTGCTTGCCTGGCTGGTTAGCGCCTCGATCAGGTGCGGATGGCCGTGACCCAGAACGTTGACAGCGATGCCAGCGCCAAAATCGAGGTACTCGACACCATGATCCGTAACGAGGCGGGCGCCGTTGCCGTGATCGAAGGTGAGATCCATACGGGCGTAGGTTGGCATAAGCGGTGTAATCATCGGTCGGCTCCGGCGGCAGGCAGAATGTCACAAATTAGGGCCTGTTGGCATTCAGTGAACAGCTCCTGTTTCACCGGTGCCAAAATCCAAACGCCGCCGGTTTAGCGGCGGCGTCAGCAGTTTCAACAGGTTATAGGCTTAAGCCGCCGCTTGGTCAACGCATTCGCTCAGGCGCGGCTTGGCAGTCGTGCACATGAGTCAGAACGTCGCATGGACCTGCGATTCGCCGGCTTGTTAAGGTTTGGTTAACGTTGCTGACGCGCCGAAACTGGGGAAAACCAGCAAGAATATCGGCTAGGATTCTTGCACCCCGCACCAGACATATTGTAGTTTCTGCCCCGTTAGCTACGAGATGTAGTGTTTTCAGGTAAGTGACTTGCGTGCCAGGACTGGAATCGAGGATTCCGGCGAGCGAGGAAGGATTCGGGGTGACAACTCAAGATTTAAACAGTGCCGGCGGCAAATTGCCGTGGACGGAAGAACGTGTCGAGACGCTCAAGAAACTTTGGAACGACGGCTTGAGCGCCAGTCAGATTGCAGCGCGTCTAGCAGGTGGGGTAACGCGCAATGCGGTGATTGGCAAAGTTCATCGGCTCGGCCTATCGGGGCGGGCGACAACATCGCGGGTAACCACAGCACGGCCGCGGCGACCGCGCCAGCCGAGCCATCCGGGTCGGCCGAACTCGTTGCCGACGTCAGGTGCCACTGCACTCAAGCCATCTTATTCCAAGCCGGCGCCGCTACCCGAGCCCGAACCGGAACCGCTTCGCCTTGTCGACAAGCCGCAGGGCGGGCGGATCACAATCTTGATGCTGTCGGACAAGACCTGCCGGTGGCCGATTGGAGATCCCGGATCGGAAGAGTTCTGCTTTTGCGGCCATGAGCCCAAGGGCGGTATGCCGTACTGCGACTATCACGCGCGGGTTGCCTATCAGCCGATGCAGGACCGGCGCGGCCAACGCAAAGCTGCCGGCCGCTAGACCGGCAAACTCATCAATAATTGATAGCGCGCGCCGGTCTGTCATCCAGGCCGGCGCGATCGGTTTTAAGGTCAGGATGGACTGCGGATGCAACTCCGCAAACGTCCCGGATCACCGTCCGGGACATGCTTTTGCTCACCTCGGGTTTATGATCTTGTCATTGACCGATGCAGCCGAGTTTGCAGCGATGGCGACTTTAGCCACAATGGACAGGAACTTGTCAATCTCGACAGCAGGTGCATTGGCGACATACAGAATATCCTTGTCGCGCGTGTAGATTGACTGGGCAAAGAAGTACTGATTGGGATCCTGCAAATCCAGACGGTAGATCACCGGCACGGCCAGTTGTGCGTCTTCCGGCACTTCGGTTCCTGCCAAATCATAGGCACGCTCTCTCGATTCAAAGCGCATGATAAATACGCCGGACGGATCTGCCCGGTCATCGGTTAGACCGCTGACACTGCCAACCGCTTCGAGAATGGTCAGCTTTGAGGCCTTGAAATCGTGCTTGCCCTTGAGGGTTACGGCACCGAATGCTGAGAATGACTTGGCTTTGCGTTCGACATGGATCTTGTCACCAGGTTGCATGAACACATTGCTTGCCTCCTGCTGCAACACTTGATCCAGGTAAGTGACGACGGAGCTTCCCTTGCGGGTGAACCTGATCCGGGTCTCATAGCTGGGCACTTGCACACCGCCGGCGGCGGCCAGGGCATCCAACAATGTATCACCGCGCATGGACAAAGGATAAATGCCCGGCCGGCCTACGATACCTGAAACCGTTGCCACATTGGCGACGTTTTCCATCACCGCAACGTGCGCCTGTGGCTCAACGGTTTTGGCTTTCAGTCGCTCGGTGATGGCCAGGGATACGCTTCCTGGCGTACGGCCGGCCGCCCTGATGGCGCCAGCATATGGAATACGGATCATGCCGCGCGCATCGACGACGACGTTGGGGATCTCGCCCCGGTTTACGATTCCGGTCGAGCCAAACAGCCCGCCAGGATCGGCTTCCCAAATCTTAACCCCCAGCACATCGCCTATGCCAATCAAGTTGACGCGGGCAGGTTTGCCCTTGCCGAAGCGGTCACCTAGCGTCTTTTCATCGACGCCGGCCAGGTAGTTGGCAACTCTCTGATCGACGTCGATCAGCACAAAGCCCGATGTGTTGTTGGATTCATGGGCCTCCAGAACGACAGCCTTGCTCGGCCCCTCGTGAGGCAAAAATTGAGCGCAGCCGCCAACGGCCAGCGGCGCAACAATACACGCGGCCGTCAGCAAAATCTGTCGACTACTAAAACTCATGCAACACTGCCCCGAAAACTCCCCGACTGCGAACAATTGCAGAACCATCGCCGCCAATCACCTGAGTATCATCCCAAATGGTTGATTGCTAGTATCAATTTCCACCTTGACGGCGGTATTGCCCCACATTTTCCCACCAACCTATCTATTTCGCCTAAAAGTTTTAACAACCTGGTAACGTGATCTGGCAAACAGCTTTTTCAGCGAATTCGCCGCCCTGGTCAAGCCCGGAGTTTGGCGGCCTTTTGCTTGAATGAAGTCCTCAAGAACCGTGTCAGCCGGACAGGCGCTGCGGGTATGTGGATCATAATATACCGGATAAAGCAGCATTGTTGCGGCAACCAGCTGATCCAGGTCGAGTTTGCGGGTCCGGCGCGTGACCGGATCGAGATCGTCGGTCAGACCCCAGCCAGCGTAAAACGGCTGGCCATGTGTCACCACCTCAAGGCCGCGCAGCAAGGCTTCAAAGCCGGTCAGTGATGTCGCCGTCTCAACCCGCGAGATAACCGGGAAAAGTGATAACAACGATCCTTGGGTGAAGACAATGTCGGCCAGTCCTGCGGCAATGCCATGTTCTATCCGGCCGGCGCGCAGGCCGGCTTCGACATCGGGGTGCGGCTTGTAGATGATGGTGGCATCGCGGTTGCGCTCGCGCACCGCCTTGAGCAGCGCAAGATTTGCCCCGCCCGCCGACAGCGCTTCGGCGGCAAACAGTCTGGCCGCGCCGAGGCGGATCGATTCATCGTCGGCCACCTGGCCAGGCACCAGAATGATCTCGCGGTCAGCCGGCAGGTCCGGCAGTACGGCTGAGCCATCAACGTTGTATTTGGTCAGTTGTGCCGCAACGATGCGCTCTCGCAAGGCCGCCGCGCGGGCAAGCACAGCGTCATCGAAATCGGTCTCCTGCAACAGTGTCTCCAGATCGCTGGGCGCGGATGGATCGAAGTAGATACCGGTTCGGTCAAACACCAGGGAACGGGCCGGCACGAAGTTGGCGCCAAGGCCGACCGAGCGCAGGAAACCGTCTTCAATCGTGGTCAGGTCAACACCGGCAGCTGACGTGCAGGCGCGTATCTTGCGCGCCGTGCTGCCCCAGGTGGCGATGGCCGCACCTTCGGTCTTGGCCGTGGCGATGGCGCCATTGAGGCTCGAGACAAATTGTGGATCGCCGGCCCTGCCCGACAGCATGGCGCGGACAGCGGGTCGCTTCCACAAGGTGATGCCGTAGCAGATCACCGGGACCGATTGCCGATGATAGTGGTCGCGCCGGAAAATCAGCTGGGCGGCGGCGGTGAAGAAGTCGATCGGCCTGCCGGTCCAGGCGCAAAAATAGTGGCAATAGCGCAGATATGCCGCATCCATTACATCGAGCAGAGAGCGCTTGCGGTTTCGCCGCGGTATGGCTTGCCGGTCGTCGGTCAAACCCCAGCCGGCATAAAACGGAGCCCCGAAACACACGACTGTGCAGCCGGCCAGCAGAGCCTCAAAGCCGAGCTGGCTGGAAACCGTATAGACCTTGCCGACCTGCTCGAGCATCAGCCACGGATTGACCGGCTCTGCCAGGATGGTGACGGGTTGCTGGCGGGCAAGGTCTGCCAGATAACCGGCCTTCTTGCCGGAAACGACTTCAGGATGCAGTTTGACGATAATTTCGGCACCCGGATTCTCGGTCAGGGACGCATGGAACATCGCCTCAAACGATGAGGCATCGGCGAGCCCGCCCTCGATCGAGGCATCGCCGCGGGTTTGATCGATAACCAGAACGCGTTGCTTGCGGTCCTTTGGCGGGGGGCCGGTGTCGGGAAACGGCGGCGCATCGTTGTATTTTGACAACCGGTTCTCGCGCAGGACCGCGATCGCCCTTGTGGCCCGGTCGCGGCCGGCCGCGTCGAGCTGGTGGTCTCCGGCGAGCATCTCTTCGAGCGCACTGGGCTCGCGGGCATCGTAATAGATACCAACCGTGTCCATGATGATCGATTGCGGCGCCTCTTGCGGGCCGGGGCGGACCGACCGCAGAAAACCGTCTTCGAACGCGACATAGGGGAGCTTTCGCGCTTCAGCCAGGGCAATTGCCGACGCAGCGGTATGCTTATGGCCCCAACCGGCGATGGCGGACACATTTCGGGCGATTATCGATGGCTTGGCCAGGAACGGGCGCTGCCCTGTCAGCTGTTCCACATATGCACGTTTGCGCCAGAGGCCCCACGTGAGAATTGCGATTTGCGACGACATCCGTCCGGTTCAGGCTCCAGGTGGCGTCCAATGATGACGAACGCTGATGGGGTATTACAGGGTGGATTGACACACCGGCAAGCGAATTGACCAGAAAGAGTCCTCTGGTGATCCACAACAAAATTAGCTAATGCATGTTGCGTTCGATAACGTGCATGCGGCATCGACTGCAAGCTAAACGAGGGCCACGTTGGGTTTGAAAACTTTGTCAGTGTTAGTTGCGTTGCTTGCAGCGTCCGGTTCGGCGGGCGCGTTGGCGCAGACCAATGCGCCAGCGCCGCAACCTGCCGACGAGACAAAGACCGACCAATCAGGCGAGGCGCGTGAAAAAACTGCCATTGTGGTGCCGCTGTTCAGGCACGTTGAGCCCAACCCGCCAAGTTTCGAGGCTCAAACCGTGCGGCGCGTGCGATTTTTGACTGACGTCTCGTTTCCACCGTTCAGCTATGCCAATGCCAACGGCTCACTGACAGGATTGAGTGTCGCCGTTGCCGATGCCATTTGCAATGATCTCAGGATCCGCTGCGAGTTCATCGTCAAACCCTACGCCGAACTCGAACCGGCGCTCGCCAATGGTGAGGGCGATGCCATCCTGTCCGGCGTCAGGATGACCGAAGCCAGCTTCGAAACGCTCGACTTTACACGGCCGTATTTCCGCTCACTGGGGCGGTTCGCGGTGCAGCGCGAAAATGCCATCGAACGGCCCGACAGGAAGGCATTGGCAGGCAAACGCATTGGCGTCAGGAAGGGTTCGGCGCATGAGGCGTTTCTCAATGCGCATTTCACGCGCTCGAACATCCTGCAGTATGACCAGGACGCGCAGATGCGCGAGGCCTTGCGCACCGGAGCCGTCGATGCCCTGTTTGGCGATGCAGTTCAGCTGATGTTCTGGATCCACAGTGAAACCTCCAAGGGCTGCTGCCGGATCGCCGACGGTGCGTTTCATGACCGGACCTACCTCAATGCGCCACTGTCAATCGCGGTAAAGCGCGGCAACCGCAAACTGCGCGATGTGCTGGATCATGGTCTCGACCGGCTGCAGACATCCGGCCAGTTCACGCGGATCTACCGGACATTTTTCCCCGAAAGCGTCTGGTAACATGCCGAACTTTCTGAAAGACGGGCCGCTGGACGGTCCCTGCCTGATCTTGACGCACGGCTCGGGCTCACCGATGGACAGCACCTTCCTCAACACCATCTCGTCATTGCTGGCCGGTCAGGGGATCGGCGTATTGCGCTTCGAGTTCGCCTATATGGCGGCGCGGCGCACGACCGGCAAGAAAGCGCCGCCGCCACGGGCGGACAAATTGCTGGGTGAATTCGAGGCTGCGGTTGATGATGCCGGCGTCAAGGCGCCGTTTATCGGCGGCAAATCCCTGGGCGCGCGGGTTGCTAGCATGTGCGCTGACAAACTTGTTGCAACTGGCAAGATCGGTGGCCTTGTGTGCCTGGCCTATCCATTCCATCCAACCGGCAGACCGGACAGCCTGCGCACTGCGCATCTGATGGATATCGACTTTCCTGCGCTGATCGTTCAGGGCGAACGCGACCCGTTTGGCACGCGTGAAGAGATTGCCGGCTACGGCCTGCCCGAGACGATCGAATTTCACATGGCGCCGGACGGCGACCATGACCTGGTGCCGCGCAAGAAGTCCGGGCGCAGCGCACTGGACAACTGGCAGGACGCAGCTGTGGCGGTCGCCGCTTTCATAAAACGGTCGGCGGACTCTACATAGCGCAATGCTGGCGGTCCTCTTTTTCAGGGCCCATTGCGACGATCTTATCGCGACGCTGTATCAAAGTGCCGCTTGCAACGCCGTGTCACGGCGGTATAAATCAATGTTGCAACGCAACATTGGCGACCGAAAGCCATTTTTATGAGTGATTTGCCCCTGGCAGCCGACTTTCCGGCCATCAACGAGGAGGAATGGCGCGAGCGTGTCGCGCGCGTCCTCAAGGGGGCGTCATTCGACACGCTGGTGACGAAAAGCGCCGACGGCATCGATATCCAACCGCTCTATCCGCCAAGCCATGACACCGGTCCGATTTCGCGAGGCCGGATCGATGCCGCGGCGCCTGCCTGGCATATTGTCCAGCGGGCCGACATTCCCGACCCTGCCAAGGCCAACGACCAGATCCTGCAAGACCTTGAAGGCGGTGCCAGCGCCATCGCGCTTGTCATGCCGCAATCGGTGAGCGCCGGTGAGCACGGGCTTGCCGTCGCCGGCCCTGAGGATCTCAAGCGGCTGCTGGAACGCGTCGAACTCGACCTGATTGGCCTGCGCCTTGATGCAGGCCGGCATGGCCTGTGGATGACTCCATTGCTGTTGTCGCTGTATCAGGAACGCAACCTCGATCCGAAGGCCTGTGACCTGAAACTGGGCATCGACCCGGTCGGCCGGTTTGCCCACACCGGCGCCATGCTCGCCGAACCAGCCATGTCTGCGCGTATGGCGGACCTTTTGCAGATGGTCGAAGACGCCCGATTCGAAGGCCCGGTCTTTGCCGCTGATACCAGGGTCTATCATATGGCGGGCGCGACACCGGCCCAAGAGCTTGGCATTGCGCTAGCAACGGTGGTGCAATATTTGCGGGCCCTCGAAAGTAAGGGTGTCGACCTCAAGGTCGCTGCAAGCCGGTTGGGTATGTTGCTCACTTCCAATGCCGACCTGTTCATGAGCATCGCCAAGCTCAGGGCCGCCCGGCTTGTCTGGGCAAGGTTGCTGGAGGCCATGGAGCTGCCGGCCAGCGATATATCGATCGATGTCGAAACGTCGCTGCAGATGATGGCCCGGCGCGATGTGCATGTGAACATGCTGCGGGTCGGCACGGCGGTTCTGGCTGCCGGCATCGGCGGCGCCAACAGCGTAACGGCCCTGCCGATGACCGCAGCCTGTGGCCTGGCCGACCGATTTGCCCGCCGCATGGCCCGTAACACCCAGCTGATCCTGCAGGAAGAATCCGGCATTGGCCGGACCATGGACGCCGCTGCCGGCTCAGGTTATGTCGAGACCCTGACCAGCGATCTGGCCGCTGCCGCCTGGCGTGTCTTCCAGGATATCGAAGGCAAGGGCGGCATGATCGCCGCGCTTCAATCAGGCGATATCGCTAAACGTTTGGCTGGCAGCCACCAAGCCCACGCCAAACAAATCGGCCGGCGCCAGCTTGGCCTCACCGGTGTCACCGAATTTCCAAATCTCCATGACACCCCGCCAGACGTTCTCGACATGCCGCTGCCTGGCGATTGGACGCCGCCTGTTGCCGCCGGCCAGGATGACCAGCTGGCGAGCTGCAGCCCGTTGCAGCAGACCCGCGATGCGCAAGCCTTCGAACAGATGCGAGAGCGCTCCGAGGCTGCCGGGCCGGCCGCGAAGGTCTTTTTGGCAACGCTGGGCACATTGCCAGATTTCACCGCCCGCGCCATGTGGACCCGTAATCTTTTTGCAGTCGCTGGAATCCAGACAACGGAGGCGCAAGGCTTTGCAACGCCGGTTGATGCCGCCGAAGGCTTCACAAGCTCGGGCGCATCGCTCGCCTGCATATGTTCATCGGACCCTGTTTACGGCGCACTGGCGGTTGATACGGTTAAGGCGCTGAAGCAGGCAGGGGCTGCCTATGTTTATCTGTCAGGCGACCCGTCGGACCTGCGTGACGCGCTTGTCGGCGCCGGTGTCGATGACGTCCTCAAGGCCGGCATGGATATCCGCCCGATGCTTGAGACCGCGCTCGCCCGGCTCGGCGTGGCAGAGACGTGATGAAAGGTGTAGAATAGCGTCATGGCTTCGATACCCGATTTCACCAGGATCGCCTTTGAACGCCCGGCAGATACCGTGCCGGCGGCGGATGACCCTACCTGGACGACGCCGGAAGGTATTGATCTTAAACCGAATTATGGTCCGCACGACGTTGCCGGCCTTGATTTCCTCAACACTTGGCCCGGTGCGCTGCCGTTCCTGCGCGGGCCCTATCCGACCATGTACACGACCCAGCCGTGGACCGTGCGTCAGTACGCCGGGTTCTCGACGGCCGAGGATTCCAACGCCTTTTACCGGCGCAACCTGGCCGCCGGCCAGAAAGGTCTGTCGATCGCCTTCGATCTGGCCACCCACCGCGGCTATGACAGCGATCATCCGCGCGTTGCCGGCGATGTCGGCATGGCCGGTGTCGCGATCGATTCCATTTACGACATGCGCACCCTGTTTGACGGTATCCCGCTCGACCAGATGAGCGTGTCGATGACCATGAACGGCGCGGTTCTGCCGATCATGGCGCTCTACATCACAGCCGGCCTCGAACAGGGCGTCAGCCTGGAAAAACTCTCCGGCACCATCCAGAACGATGTGCTCAAAGAGTTCATGGTCCGCAATACCTATATCTACCCGCCCGATGCCTCGATGCGGATCATCTCCGACATTTTCGGCTACACCAGCCAGAACATGCCGAGGTTCAATTCGATCTCGGTGTCCGGTTATCACATGCAGGAAGCCGGCGCGTCGGCCGATCTTGAACTCGGCTACACGCTCGCCGATGGCGTCGAATATGTCCGTGCCGGTATCGCTGCCGGCCTCGATATCGATCAGTTCGCCCCGCGCATTTCGTTCTTCTGGGCGATCGGCATGAACTACTTCATGGAGATCGCCAAGATGCGCGCGGCCCGCGCATTGTGGGCCAAGCTGATGCTGCCGTTCGGGCCCAAGAACGAGCGCTCCCAGTCGCTGCGCACCCATTGCCAGACGTCCGGCTGGTCGCTGACCGCGCAGGATGTCTTCAACAACGTCACCCGCACCAACGTGGAGGCAATGGCCGCAACGCACGGCGGCACCCAGTCGCTGCACACCAACGCGCTCGACGAAGCGCTTGCCCTGCCGACCGACTTCTCGGCCCGCATCGCCCGCAACACCCAATTGTTCCTGCAGCACGAAGCCGGCACCTGCCGCGTCATCGATCCCTGGGGTGGCAGCTATTTCATTGAGCGCCTGACCCACGATCTGGCCGCAAGGGCCTGGGGCCACATCCAGGATATCGAGGAACTCGGCGGCATGGCCAAAGCAATTGCCGCCGGCGTCCCCAAGCTCAAGATCGAGGAATCCGCAGCCCGCACCCAGGCGCGCATCGATGGCGGCGGCCAGACCGTCGTCGGCGTCAACAGGTTCCAGGTCGACGAGGAATCGAACATCGACATCCTCAAGGTTGAAAATGCCCAGGTCCGCGCCAGCCAGATCGCCAAGCTCGAGCGCCTGCGCGCCGAACGCGATGAGTCAGCCTGCCAGGCAACCCTGGACGCATTGACAACGATCGCCTCGAGCGGTGAGGGCAACCTGCTCGCCGGCGCCGTTGAAGCCGCCCAGGCCATGGCGACGGTCGGCGAGATATCTGCCGCGCTGGAAAAGGTATGGGGCCGCCATGTCGCCGAGATCAAGACGGTGCGCGGCGTCTATCGCAAGGAGGTCGGCGAGATGTCCGAAACCATCGAACGCACCCGCGCCATGGTCGATGCCTTCGAGGATGCCGATGGCCGCCGCCCGCGCATTCTCGTTGCCAAGATCGGCCAGGACGGCCACGACCGCGGCCAGAAGGTCATCGCCACCGCCTTTGCCGACCTCGGCTTCGATGTCGATATCGGCCCGTTGTTCCAGACCCCGGAAGAGGTCGCCCGCCAGGCGGTCGAGAACGATGTCCACATCGTTGGTGTCTCATCGCTCGCCGCCAGCCACCTGACACTGGTGCCGGCCCTCAAAGCGGCCCTTGCCGATGAGGGCCGCGATGACGTCATGATCGTCGTCGGCGGCGTCATCCCGCCCCAGGACATCGATGAACTTCTGGAGGCCGGCGCCTCGGCCATCTTCCCGCCGGGAACGGTTATCGCCGATGCCGCCCAGGCGTTGCTTGAGCAGCTCAATTCCAGGTTGGGATATTCGCAGGCAGCGGCGGAATAACAGCCCTCGTCATCGCGGTTATCAGCGAGATGACGGAGTATCATACCGCCTCAACCGCTCTTCCAGCGTCCCGGTATGCAGCTCGAACAGATGGCCGTCATAATCGTAGAAATACAGCGACTGGCCTTCGCCCTCAACGCGGGGCCGCGGCGGTTTGACCTCCAGCCCGAGCGCCTCGATTGCCGTGCGATATGTCGGCAGATCGTTCTCTGCGACCTTGAAGGCGACGTGATTGTAACTGCGTTCGGCCACCGGATCGCCTTCCATCGCCGCGAGCCACTGCCCGCCGAGAACGAAGAACTT
>JABDJG010000323.1 GCA_013002595.1 Hyphomicrobiales bacterium
ACCCCCGGATGACCAGGCCGGCTCCGGCCCGCCGGGCCGCTTCAACCGCCAGGTCGTCAAACGTTGCCACGGTGATATTCATGCCGGTTGAGGCCGAAATAGGGCTGCACACGGTTTCCAGCAAATCAACGCGGGCCCTGGCATCCAGCATGCTCGCCTTGCCGTGATGCACCCCGACGCCCAGCACCAGATGGTCAACCAGCCGCGCTGAGCGCGCGATGATGTCCAGGTGGCCATAGGTCACCGGGTCGAAGCTGCCAGGGTAAAATCCGGTTTTTGCCATAAGTGAACTCGAAGAATGATTTAGTTTTCAAGGCGCCGTTATCGACCTAACGCCGTGCCAATGCAAGCCATAGGCCGCCGGCGATCATGCAACAACCCGAAAACCGCTCAACCAGCTGAACTCTCGAGCGCGACAGCCACCGCCCGGCCCGCCCGGCAGCAAGCGCATAGCCGCTATCCAGGATCGACGTAACCAACATGAAAGTGGTACCGAGCAGAACAATCTGTGAAAAGGCATCGCGTGTTGGATCAACGAATTGCGGGATGAAAGCACCAAAGAACACCAGCGCCTTGGGATTGGACAAAAACACCAGACATCCCTGCCAGAAATAGGTGCTGGTTTTCTGGTTGATACCGCCTGTATCGGCCATTTGTAGCTGTCCGCCCGAGGTAAACATCTTGTAGCCCAGCCAGACAAGGTAACCGGCGCCGGCAAGCCGTATGACCTCAAAAACGATGCCGGCGCTGTGAATGATCATCTGGAGCCCGGCGGCAAGGACCAACAGGGCAAAAAACACGCCAAGTTGGGTACCTGCAACACTCGCCATACCGGCCCGGGTGCCGCCGCGCAGGCTGTTGGCCACAATGATTGTCACATTCGGCCCGGGCACAATCGACAAAACAATGCAGGCGGCCACATAGGCTATATAGGTCTCAACCGTCACGGGGCATCTTCCGGCTCTGGCGGTGCACCATCACCAGCCCCGTTGGCCTCGCCAGGCCCGGCGCCCTCGGCATCGATTTCCTCGTCGTCATCATCGTCACGGATGCGCTCCACCGAAACGACCTTTTCATCCTCGGCCGTATCGAAGATGGTGACGCCCTGGGTCGAGCGCCCGGCGATGCGGATATCGCCAACCGGACAGCGGATAAGCTGTCCACCGTCACTGACCAGCATGATCTCATCGTCCGGACGCACCGGGAAAGAGGCGATCAGCGGGCCGTTGCGGTCATTGACCGTCATCGCGACAATGCCTTTGCCGCCACGCCCGGTGACCCTGTATTCGTACGAAGACGTCCGCTTGCCGTAGCCGTGCTGGGAAATTGTCAAGATCACCTGTTCGGCGTCCAGCATTTCCTCATATCGTTCATTGGTCAGCGTAGCGGCCTCGCCGTCGTCCTCTTCATCCAACTCAACGGCTTCACCTTCGGCCGCTTCGGCGGCGCGGCGCGCCTTGAGGAATGCCACGCGCTCCGGTGAGTCCGACTCGAAATGGCGCACGATCGACAGCGAGATCACGCGATCACCATCCGCCAGGTTTATGCCGCGTACACCGGTCGAATCGCGGCCCTTGAACACCCGGACATCTGTTGTCCTGAATCGGATGCATTGGCCTTTGGTGGTCGTCAGTACGACATCATCAGCCTCGCTGGAGGTGTCGACACCGGCGATCTCATCGCCTTCTTCCAGCTTCATGGCAATCTTGCC
Source organism: Hyphomicrobiales bacterium (assembly GCA_013002595.1). GTDB lineage: Bacteria > Pseudomonadota > Alphaproteobacteria > Rhizobiales > Aestuariivirgaceae > JABDJG01. Next base: position 1,712 of record JABDJG010000323.1, read on the forward strand.
GTTTTGCCGGATCCCCGTAAAATCAGACAGTTTATTGCGCCTGACATTGCCGCTGACCGTTGCAAACATCACATCCAGTTCACTCCAGCTAGCCTCATCCTCGGGCAACGGCATGATGGTGGTAATGCGTTCGCCCTGCTCCAGCGGCAGCAGGTTGATCAGCGCCTTGCCGCGCGACTGGGGCGCTGCGACAGGCAAACGCCAGACTTTTTTCTGATAGACCATGCCGCGGGAGGTAAAGAACAGCAGTGGCGTGTGGGTGTTGGCGACAAACAGCCGCGTGACGAAATCCTCATCGCGGGTCTGCATGCCCGCACGGCCCTTGCCGCCACGGCGCTGCGCCCGGTAGGTCGCTAGTGGTACACGTTTTATATAGCCGGCATGGCTGACCGTGATCACCATGTCTTCGCGCTGAATCAGGTCTTCGTCTTCAACCTCAAGATCACTTTCAACGATCTCGGTCCGCCGCGGGGTTGCAAATTCTTCCTTCACCGCCTTGAGGTCATCGGTGATGATCTGCATCACCCGGGCCCGCGAGCGCAGGATATCAAGGTAATCGGTAATCTGCGCACCCAGTCCGTGCAGCTCATCGGAGATCTCATCGCGGCCGAGCGCTGTCAGCCGTTGCAGACGCAATTCCAGGATCGCCCGGGCCTGCTCCTCAGACAGCCTGTAGGTGCCGTCCTCAGCCAGCATGTGCCGCGGATCGTCGATCAGCATGATCAACGGCTCCATGTCCTTGGCCGGCCACGCCTTGGCCAGCAACTGCGCCCGTGCCGTTGCCGGGTCCGGCGCCCTGCGGATCAGTGCGATGACTTCATCGATGTTGGCAACGGCTATCGCCAGGCCAACCAGGATATGCGCCCGGTCGCGCGCCTTGCTGAGCAGGAACTTGGTACGCCGGGTAACAACCTCTTCACGGAAAGCAACAAAGGCCTGCAGCAGGTCCTTGAGGTTCATCACCTCAGGCCGGCCGCCGGTCAGGGCAACGGCATTGATGCTGAACGTGCTTTGCAGCTGGGAGAACCGGTATAGTTGGTTCAAAACGACATCGGCCACCACATCACGCTTCAGCTCAACCACGACCCGCATACCGTGACGGTCGGACTCGTCGCGAATATCCGAAATGCCCTCAATCCGCTTCTCGCGCACCAGATCGGCGATCTTTTCAACCATCGACGCCTTGTTGACCTGATACGGGATCTCATTGATGACGATCGCCCAGCGGTCCTTGCGGATCTCCTCGATCACCGCGCGCCCGCGCATGACAACAGAGCCACGTCCGGTCTCATACGCCGATCTGATGCCGGTGCGCCCGAGGATCAGCCCGGCGGTCGGGAAATCCGGCCCGGGGACGATCTGGTTCAGCTCATCGGTGCCGATGCCCGGGTTCTCGATTGTTGCGATACAGGCATCGATCACCTCGCCAAGGTTGTGCGGCGCCATGTTGGTCGCCATGCCGACCGCGATACCGCCGGAACCATTGACCAGGAGATTGGGGAACCGGGCCGGCAGAACCACCGGTTCATGTTCGGTATTGTCGTAGTTCGGCTGGAAATCAACGGTATCCTTATCGATATCGTCCAGCAGTGCATGCGCCGGCTTGCCCATGCGCACTTCGGTATAACGCATCGCGGCAGGCGGATCGCCGTCAACCGAGCCGAAATTGCCCTGGCCGTCGAGCAACGGCAGGCGCAGCGAGAAATCCTGTGCCATGCGCACGAGGGCGTCATAAATCGACTGGTCGCCGTGCGGGTGATACTTACCAATAACATCACCAACAACGCGGGCCGACTTGCGATATGGCTTGTTCCAGTCGTAACCGTTCTCGTTCATCGAGAACAGGATGCGCCGGTGCACCGGCTTCAGGCCGTCACGCACGTCCGGCAGGGCCCGGCTCACGATCACGCTCATCGCGTAATCGAGATACGAGCTCTTCATCTCCTCTTCGATGGAGATTGGCCGCACTTCGCCGGCGCCGCCATTGTCGCCGCTCAAGCCACCGCCGCCATCACCGTTGCCACCGTCACCGCTAGCGCCTGCAGACGCGCCCTCGCCGTCCCGTTCGTCGGGCGTCGCAGGCGACGATGCGGCATCATCCTTACCTGGCTCTTCACCGGTGTTTTCGTTCTCGTTATCGGCCAATATTCAGGCTCCTGCGCCGCGGCCGGAACAGCGTACGGTTCACTGTCGCATCGGGCCGCATAAACTCTCGGAAATCAGGTAAAAATCGACAGCAGAACGTGGGTTGATCGCTTCGATTCGCGTCATCTGACAGTTTAACAAATCCAATCCCGCGCCGCAATCTTTACACGGGAAATATTGCTAGCAAAATCAGAGAGTTACAAAATAATTGCGGCTGAATTAGGCAATCAGCGCGGCAATGCCACTTCGAGCTCTTTTCCGCCCAGTTCGTGGACGCTGTCGCCCGCCCGGATGATCACCGATTTTACGTCGCCGGGAACAACCACGCCGCCCAGCGAACGGGTGAACGGCTGTTCTGTTTCATGCGGGTGCAGAAGGGTTCTGACGCCAAGAACCTTGCCGTCAGGCCCGACCACTTCGAACCTGTTCGAGTAATGGTCCCAACCCTCGTCAGCGTGTTTGACGGTCACCGTGAAACTCCACACACCATCACCTTCTTGGGTCGCCTGTGCGGCCAGCACATCAGCTTCTCCCGCATCAGAGGGCGCAAGGCCGCCCAGATGTAGTCCGAAGGCGATCAACAGGGTCAAAGCTTGTTTGTGCATGGAGTTTGTCCTAAACGGTGGCTTTCAGCCGGTCAAGCATGGGGGGCCCGATAGTAAATGGCATCAGGAAGCTCGAAAAAGGTCATTTATGCGGCACTGGTAGGCAACGCCCTGATTGCCGTCACAAAATTCGCTGCGTCTGCCTACACCGGTTCATCTGCGATGTTGTCGGAAGCCATTCACTCAGTCGTAGACACGAGCAACCAGGTATTGTTGCTCTACGGTCTGCGCCAGGCACGCAGGCCCGCCGACAGCAGCCACCCCTTCGGCTATGGACGCGAGTTGTATTTCTGGGCCTTTGTCGTTGCGTTGATTATCTTTTCCGTTGGTTCCGGCGTGTCGCTCTACGAGGGCATCAACAAGGTGCTGCATCCGCACGAAGTGTCCAATCCCCACATCAACTATATCGTTCTTGGCGTTTCGATGCTGTTTGAAGCCTTCCCATTAACGATTGCCTTCAAGGAATTCAACAAACGGCGCGGCGACACACCCATGATCGCCGCAATACGCCAGAGCAAGGACCCTGCCCTGTTTACGGTACTGTTTGAGGACATCGCAGCCATGAGCGGCCTGGCAATCGCCTTTGTCGGCCTGTTGTTGGCAGAACACCTCAACCTGCCCTGGATGGACGGCGCCGCCTCGATCGGCATCGGTATTCTTCTGGCCGGTGTGGCTATCTTGCTATGCTACGAGACCAAGGCGCTGATCATCGGCGAGGCCGCCAGCCAGGATGTTATCGACGGTGTCCACACCATAACATCCAGTAATGCCGCTGTGATGGTCATCAACGAACTGCGCACCATGCACATGGGCCCAAACGACATTCTTCTGGCGCTTAGCCTTGATGTCGACAATGACCTGCCGGCCGGCGATATCGAGGAGGCCATTTACAACATTGAACTGGCGATCAAGGCCAAATACCCCGATATCACGCAGACTTTTATCGAAGTGCAATCGGCCGCCGACCATGCAGAAACAGTCTGGACCAGACAGGATGAGGTGCCAGGCGAGTGAGTTACGCGCCCGTCGCCATTGAATGTACCGATGATGGAATAATTCTAGAGTTTGCGGAACTTGACCTGTTTGGCGGTGTACCAGCCCCGATTGCGCACCACCGTGCTGCAGCTGGTTTTGCCGTCCATCCAGTCCTTTAGCATGATGCACAGCCGGCCACGACTGACGCTCCAGCGGCCGGTATCCTTGGCCGAGTTGTAATTGCCGATCAACGACCCATCGCGCTTGGCCGTAAAGACAACCTTGTAGCCATTTACGATTGCATGAAACTGACCGGGGAACAGCTGTTTGATGGCCCGGGTGCTCAGTGTTTCTTCCGCTGAAGCCTGCCCCGCAGCCAGTCCGCCCAACACCATTGAAACCGCAATTATCTTGACCAAAGCCATCTGCATGCATCCTTGCTCGCATTAAACCGTGTGGGATAAGTATGGTCGGTCTGGGTCCCTTTTAGGTTGACCCATTACCACGCCCGTCCCGGCGCCGCGGATATAGCACGGTAATTGTGATCATTTTGCGGCGCAACATCCATAGTACGCCCATTTCGCGGCAAAATGCTCGCTAATTCCCGATTAACCCTTAATAAATCAAAGTGTTCGCAAATTTTACATAACTGCAGATTGCTCGTGTTGCATTGCAACAACGCCCAGAATGGCGAGCGATCTGCCCGAACCGGCCATCTGACCTAAAGCTGATCGGCAGCAATATGTTAGACTGGAACGTGGGCCGCGGGTCCGCGCCGCTTCATTCAGGCTCGGCAGGCTCTAAAAGGGAACCTCATCGTCCAGGTCGCGGGCAAAGTTCTGTTCGCTTTGCTGCGAGCCGCCGCCCGAACCGCCCATCGGGCTGGACTGGCCAAAGCTATCACTACTGCTGCCAAATCCGCTGCTGTCGCCACTACTGCGGCTGTCGAGCATGGTCAGCGTTGAATTGAACCCTTGCAGGACAACTTCGGTCGAATAGCGGTCCTGGCCCGATTGGTCCTGCCACTTGCGGGTCTGCAGCTGACCTTCTAGGTAAACTTTCGCGCCCTTCTTCAAATATTGTTCGGCAATCCGGCACAGACCCTCGCTGAAGATCACCACCCGATGCCATTCGGTGCGCTCGCGGCGCTCACCGGTTTGCTTGTCGCGCCAGCTCTCCGACGTCGCAACCCGCAAGTTGGCGATCGGACGTCCGTCCTGCGTACGTTTGATTTCAGGGTCGGCGCCCAAATTGCCGACCAGTATCACCTTGTTGACTGAGCCTGCCATAGCCTTAACTCCCAATATAATAAAATTCGCCGCGACCCTATCCAACCCCCCGGCCCGCCACCATAGCAGGTTGAGGCTTGTCCACAGTCGTCGGCCAATTCTTGCGATTGTTCTATTTTTGTTCCTAGCATATCGCCTTTCCGGTCGCAAGTGCTAAGGTGTACAGAACAGAACCTGCGCGAGGAGAAAACACAGATGGTCACCTATTTGAACACCGACACTGCACCGCCACCATTTTCGAACTACAGCCAGGCGGTCGAGATTGCACCGGGCAGCCGGTTGATCGCCGTTTCGGGGCAGGTCGGCGTCGATCTTGATGGCAATCTTGCCGACACGGAAGCAGGCCAGCAGGAACAGACCTGGCGCAATATTCTGGCCATCCTGAAGTCGGCCAACATGGGGCCGGACAACATCGTCGAAGTAACGACTTACATTACTCCAAAGTCCAGCGTCGCGGCCTGCCGCAAGGCCCGCGACCGCGCGCTAAAGGGCGCCAAACCGGCATCCACGTTGCTGATCATATCGGGCTTGGCAGATCCGGCCTGGATGGTGGAAATTTCTGTGGTGGCGGCAGGCTGAACGGCTGTGTAGAAAGCAGCAATGAGCGAGAATTACGACTGCACGAAATGCCCCGGGTATTGCTGCTCTTACCCCGTAATCGTTATCTCCAAACGGGACCTGGCCCGCATCGCGCGGCACTTCGGCATTACCGAGGAAGCGGCGCAAAAGCGTTATTGCCGCGCCGATCACGGCTACAAGCGCATTCTCAAACGCCAGGACGATGAGCATTTCGGCCGCGTCTGCCAGTTCTTCGACACAACGGCCCGCAACTGCACGATCTACAAGGTCCGTCCATCAACGTGCCGCGAGTACCCCGGCGACAAATGCGGCTATTGGGATTTTCTGAAGTTCGAGCGCGATGGCCAGAAGGACCCGGACTACGTTGCCACGACCTGGCACCATGAGGATTGATTTCCGCAGCGCTGAACCATCACCCATGTGCCGGGCTGTTGATCTCGTCGAGAAACAATTGCCCGAACGATTCCAGCTTCGCAGCCCCAACGCCATGCACCTCGGCCAGTTCATCGGCGGACCCCGGCGCCTTGGCCGCCATGTCGACCAGCGTCCGGTCGTGAAAAATCACATAAGCCGGAACCCCGCGTTCACTCGCCAGCCGGTAGCGCAGCTCTTTAAGCCGGGACAACAAATTGCTGGCACCGGGATCCAGGCTTGCCAACTCCACAGCCGGCGCTGATGTTTTGCGGCTGCCGCGCTCTCGCGCCGGACGCTTGTCGACCGTTTCTGCACGATACTCAAACGTTGCCTCGCCCTTGAGCAGGGCTGCACCCTTTTCGGTGATCGACAGTCCACCAAAGCCCTTGATATCGATATGCAGGAAATTGGCCGCAACCAGCTGCCGGATAAGTGCCGACCAGGCCTTGCGCGGCAAATCGGCGCCGACGCCGAACGTCGGCAACTGGTCGTGTCGGGCCCGTACCACTTTTTCCGTCGAAGTGCCGCGCAGTATGTCGGTGATATGCGCACTGCCAAAGCGTTGGCCGCTGCGATAGATCGCCGACAGGATCTTCTGCCCCTCGATCAGGCCATCTTTCAGTTCGCCCGGATCGATGCACACATCACAGTTGCCGCACGGCTCGGACGTCTCGCCGAAATAATTGAGCAGCGCAATGCGCCGGCACGACGAGCTCTCGCAATAGGCAATCAGCGCATCGAGCCGCTTGTGCTCGCGCCGTTTGCGGTCATCACCGCCACCTTCTTCCTCGATGAACACCCGCCGCATGCGCAAGTCATCGAGCCCATAGAGCATGCAGGCCTCTGCCGGTGCACCATCACGCCCTGCCCGGCCAAATTCCTGATAATACGCCTCGATGCTGCCCGGCATGTCGGTATGAAACACAAACCGCACATCGGCCTTGTCGACCCCCATGCCAAAGGCAATGGTGGCAACCATGATCAAGCCGGTCTCGCTCATGAACCGGTTCTGGTTCTCCTGACGCGCGCCGGCACCCATTCCGGCATGGTAAGCCAGTGCCGGATATCCCGCCTCGTTCAGCATCCGGGCTGCTTCTTCGGTCTTCTTGCGCGAAAGGCAATAGACGATGCCGTTCTCATCCTTGTGACCGGCAACGAACGCCATCAGCTGCTTTTTCCAGTTGTTCTTGGGCGAGACCTTCAACTGGATATTGGGCCGGTCAAATCCATGTACGAACGCCTCGCCGTCACCGCCAAACAGCTTGGCAACGATATCATCG
>JABDJG010000402.1 GCA_013002595.1 Hyphomicrobiales bacterium
GCCGAATGGATCGTCTCTGGGACGACCTACTTTCCTCTTGGGATACGGATCCATTGAGGCACGACTTTCAAAGCGGGCAGTTTGCAGGCCCTCGGGTCGATGTATTTGAGAACGACACCGAATATCGCTTCGAGATCGAACTGCCCGGTCTCGACGAACAGGATATCAAAATGTTCGTCGGCAACAATGTGCTGACGATAAAGGGTCAAAAGAAGCCCGGCAATCAATCACCCAATGAGCGGGCGTTGCGGCTCGAGCGCTCCTATGGCGCGTTTGAACGAACATTCGCGCTACCGGCAGATGTCTGCGAAGACAAAGTTGAAGCCATCTTTATCAATGGCGTGTTGGTTGTCCGTGTCTTGAAAAACACTTCGGCCAGATTGGAAGTAAATCGGATCGAAATCAAATCAGCGGTTTAGACAAGCCCAAGGAGAGAATTATGAATTCAAGCGTTCAAATGAATGATGCCGACTTCGATTGTTGGCCAACTCTCAGCTGGATCGCCGAAGAGCCGATGGCTGCAATAAAAGAGATCGTGGATCGCAAGGTTGCGACACTCAAGTCAGTGTCACCAGTTGCATGCGTATCTGATGTTCTTGAGTTGCTGGAATTCGATGATGCAGGCGCGATGATTGTTAGCCGCGATGGGAAGACTGTCGTTGGTATCATTTCAGAACGAGATATCGTTCGTGGATTACGGTACTACGGACCAGAAATTCTAAACGTCGAGGTCGCCTGTTTGATGAGCATTGACATCGTTAGCTGCAATATCACGGACTCGGTTGCCGATGCATTGTCCATCATGAAGAATTATCAAGTTCGCCATCTGCCGGTCTTATGCAGCGGAGAGCTGGCCGGGTTCGTAAGCATCAGTGATTTGATCGACATGCCGGCAGGTCGAGCATGATAGTCCGATGAATGCGGAGCCGGGGATACAACGTCTGATAGTGACGAGAACTTGAACAACATCATGCGCTACTTACATGGACCGATCACATGGTTCACTTTGGTAATACTGGCAATTTCAGGAGCTACATCTCCAGGGGCCGCTGAAACAGCCGCTGAGCGGGGCAGTTATCTCGTCAATGCAGTCATGGCGTGCGACAACTGCCACACGCCGCGAGGACCTACCGGCCTCGATATGACGAGGCGCTTCGCGGGAGGATCCTTGACCTGGGATGAACCGAGCTACAGGGTCAAGGGGCCCAATATCACGCAAGATCGAGAGAGCGGTATTGGCGCCTGGACCGATGCAGAAATTGCTCGAGCATTGACCGAGGGCATGCGAGCCGATGGCACGCCGCTGGCGCCCATCATGCCGTTCGCGTTCTATCGCGTCTTGACGGAAAGTGATCTCAAAGCCATCGTTGCCTATCTTCGAACAATACCGCCCATAAACAATCGTAGCGAACCATCAGAGTACAAAGCTGAGTTGCCTGTGATTGACGTTCCTGGCGGCGAGGAGCCGTTCTCTGAGGCAGAACTGGATGACTCAATCACACGCGGTTTTTACCTCGCCAGCCTTGCACATTGTATGGAGTGTCATGCACAGCGAGCAGATGGCAAGCATGATCTGGAAGGCCACCTCGGTAAGGGGGGACACGTCATAAAGGGTCCGTGGGGGTCCGTGATAACGCCCAACATCACGTCACACCACATCGCCGGCATTGGTGAGTGGACTGACGCCGAAATCAAAAAGGCGCTAACCGAAGGGATTGGTCGCGACGGTCGCACTTTCAAGGTGCCAATGGCACGGGCAAACTACTTTAGTCGAATGACTGACACAGATCTGGGTGCACTCGTTGCATATATTCGGTCTCTGCCGCCGCTTGAATAAGTTCGATGTCGGATCACCCGCAAAGGATATTTGGCACAATGATCGCGGTCTCTTGACCGGCAGTTACAATGAGCCGGTACAGGACCGAATCTCGAGAACAGTCGGCCAATTTGTACGCCATGGTTCATGGGTGATCCGGAATTGACGTTGAAGCAGATACTCGAATGCAAGTGCCCTGAGATCAAGAGGGTGTCGCCAATGACCTGCCTATCGGATGTTCTCGAGTTGCTCGAGTTCGATGATACCGGTGCTATCATCGTCAGTTGCGATGGAAAATCGGTCGACGGTATAATCTCCCAACGCGATATCGTGCGCGGTTTGCGCTACTACGGGCAGGATGTTCTGAATGTCGAGGTGGCCTGCCTGATGGCCATAGGCGTCGTGACATGCAGTATTGACGAGTCGGTTGCCGGTGTCTTGTCCATCATGAGAAGCCATCAGGTCCAATATCTGCCCATTCTCGACAAGGGGGAAATTGCAGGGCTTGTCAGTCTTCGGGATATTGCGGCGCCAGCTCATTATCAAACCTAGCGGCAGTTCGACCTAACGCGCAACCGCGCCAGCTCACCAATTATTAGGCAGGCACAATGCTGACGACATTGGCGTTGTTGTCGACCGTGCAAACGTAGTTGCGCCCGTCAGAGGTGAGCCGGACTTCGAAATTGCCATCCGGAAGTTTGCTCGACGAAACGGGCAGTACCTTTTCCGGCGGCAGGGTGAACTGGCTGGCGACAGCACTTGAACATGTCAGCTGCAGGTCGGCCGGAGCCGTGTCTGTCGAACTGAGAACCTGCCCACCTTGGGTTTCAAACTCCGGTTCGGATTGGCCGGTCGCGCATCCAGATACAAAAAACAGTACTAAGGATACTGCCGACAATCGGACAACTGGTTTAATCATGAGCGATTACCATTCTTGTTTCTTGAATGAATTGGCAGCCCGTCATCACACGCCTTTCAGCAACGATGCGCCCTGAAACAGCACGATCACTTTCGCGCCGATTTCGACGCGTTCAAACAGGTCAGTGACGTCATCATTGAGCATTCGAATGCAGCCAGATGAAATATTGAGACCGATCGACCATGGCTCGATGGTGCCATGGATACGGTAGAGCGTGTCGCGTTTGCCTTCGAATAGATAGAGTGCGCGAGCGCCCAATGGGTTCTCCGGTCCGCCAGGCATGCCGTCGGCATATTTGGCCAGCTTGGGGTCTCGCTCGATCATTTCCTTTGGCGGGATCCAGCGCGGCCATTCCTGCTTGCGACCGACTTTCACAATCCCGGTCCAACCAAATCCTTCACGGCCGACGCCAATGCCGTAGCGGATCGCCTGTTTGTCCGGCAACACGAAATAAAGGAAATGCCGGACGCTATCGATGATGATCGTGCCGGGTTTCTCGGCGGTCCTGAACGGCACGACCTGCCGGCGGAACGTCTCCGGCGTTTGATTGTGTCGACGGTAGAATTGGCGGGCAAGATCAGGTGTGTAGGCAACCCATTTGCGTTGAGTCTGATCATAGATCTGGCTCGAAGCGGCAAACACTTCATGAACAGTAAGCGGCAGCAAGAAGCCGGCAACCAGCATCAGAACACAAAGAAATTTCTTGCCTGCGGGCCGTACGAGACTTGAACTCCCGATTGTTTGGATCCTAGTTTTCTCAATCATTTCGCAGCCAGCCATGCATCAACTCTTTCACCGTTCGTTGCGACCCATTGCCGGGCAAATTCGGATGGCTCCATCCCCTCAACAACGATCGCGTAGGTCATGGACGAAACTGTGTCCACGTCCAGCTTCATAGCCGAGAGCAACTGAGCCGCTCTTGGCTGGGACTCAGCCAATCTGCTCGAATATGTGACATGAAGAAATGAAATAGCCCATCCCACAGCGGCGTTCGACTTGGTTAGCCATTGGGCATCTTCGGCCGGATCAATGATGCGCCAGTCGCGTGGATCATGCGGGGGTTCTTCCAGAAACACAATCTCATGAAGCGAGAATACGTGATGGGGTGCATAACAGTAAAACACGATCGGCCTGTCGACAGCGACCGCAGCATCGACAGCGGCCATTGCCACCGTCTCATCGGCTTCCAGAAGCTGCATGGTCTGGGCATGGCCATAACTCCGCGCCCTGATTTTTTCGATCCGTGTTGAAGCCCAGTCTTTGTCTCCAACCCACAATTCTCCGCGGCCGTCACCGTCCGTATCGAACTTCCTTGCTTTGCCCGGGTCGGCAAGGTCTTCAATCTTTCGGATGCCATGCCCTTCTGCGGTGTGCCGCGTCACACACAGGCCTTGCTCACCAGGGACGGCCTTCTCGCTCATGATGGCCGACTTTCGGCGTATGACATACTTGTCGTGCAGTGCCATTAAGTTTGGCAGCCAGACCTCCGGATGGATATCAATCGTGCCATCGTCCATGCCGGCAAAAATTTCTTCGTTCGTGCCTTCTTTCAATTCGACATCAAGCTTCAGCTTATCTTCGAGAACTTCCTTGATGACGTGAGCAGTCGCTTTGGCAGACGACCAGCTCGGTATCCCAATGACCAAATCGGCAGCGTGCCCTGACCCGGTGGTCGTCAGAAGACCGGCCAAAAGTATCGGTACATACACCCGCATGTTGCGCATCACACCTCCTGGTGAAATCATTACAGCCCATTGCGGCCACTATAGGCCAACACGAAGCTTAGGCGTCAAAAAGCAAATGATCCTATGTTTGATACGAATATCATAATAAAAATATCTTATGTAATTTATAATAATTACTCGTTTGAATTATGGATAGGAGTCTCCACTTATTAAAGTCAGGCGGCGGGCTCAACAATACGATCCTTTACAGGAACGGCGAAATGGAAGGAAAAGCCCCTGGTTTACCCAACCACTTCCAAAACGCCTGCCGGTGGAGCGCGTTGATTGCCAACAGCTTCACCGGCGATAAGCATGAGCCTTATTGTGACCGGGAATAATGAGTTAACCTGGCATCGTGTTTGAAGAACAAGGGATAGCTTCACCATGAAATTGATTTGTGCCAAAGGTCGCGGGGCGATAGCTGCGGCAACGATTCTGATGACAGTCATCCAGCTGCACGCAGCTGAAATCACTGACAAGAAGACCTGCAATTCTGAAACCGATCGTTTGATAGATCGTCATATGGCGAAAAACCTGACGGCGGATGACACCGCACGCGTCGATCTCATTATAAAGGATTTACAGCATCTGTGTAAGAGGGAGGCATTCGAGGCCGCTGGGTCCAACATCGCCGAAGCCGACAAATTGTTGAAGTAATCAGGTCCAGCGCCTTGCCGGGTCGTTCGATAAATCAATCGGGAACCAGAGGAAATGACTTATCCAAAGAAAGTTCTCGAAATCGGGTGGCGCGAATGGATTAGCCTGCCAGAGATTGGCATCGGCCCGCTGAAAGCCAAGATCGATACAGGTGCCCGGACATCAGCGCTTCACGCTGTCGATCTCGAGCCTTTCTCAAAGGACGGTGAAGACTGGATTTCCTTCCGTGTTCCATTGCCAGGAGCAGCCGGACGGGAAATCCGATCTGCTCCATTGATCGCAGAACGCGCGATCAAGAATACAGGCGGCACGCCGGAGATCCGCTTCATCGTGAAAACGATGCTGGAGATCGGCAAGCGGCATTGGCACATCGAGGTATCGTTGGCCAACCGGCAGAACATGGAGTTCGAGCTGATCGTTGGACGGACCGCTCTTCGCGAACACAATGTGGTGGTTCATCCAGGCAGATCATTTCTGATCCAGACGCCAAGACCGACCGACGCGCCGCGCCGCCCTAAAAAAGGGTCTGGCTCAGTGAGGCGTGGAACAGAAACCCGGCCAATAGCCGCCCTAGCCATGATGGAGAAAAAATCATGAAAATTGCAATGCTTGCCCGAAATGCCAATCTGTATTCCCATCAGCGCCTCAAAGAAGCCGCGGAATCGCGCGGCCATAAATTGGATATCATCAACACGCTACGCTGTTATATGAACATCGCATCGCGGCGCCCGGTGATTTACTACAACGGCGAAAAGCTGCCGGCCTACGATGCGGTCATTCCCCGGATTGGCGCATCTGTCACATTCTATGGGCTGGCGGTACTTCGACAGTTTGAAATGATGGGGACCTATCCTCTTAACGAAAGCGTTGCAATCGGACGTTCGAGAGACAAGTTGCGATCCACCCAGCTTTTGGCTCGAGACGGCATTGGGCTGCCGGTCACCACATTTGCCCACGATCCAAAACAGACCGAGGAGGTCCTCAAGGTTGCCGGCGGAGCACCTGTTGTCATCAAGCTCCTGGAGGGAACACAGGGCATCGGTGTCGTTCTGGCGGAAACCGATAATTCCGCAAAGTCTGTCATTGAGGCGTTTCGCGGGGCTAATGTGAACATCATGGTTCAAGAATTCATCAAGGAAGCCGGAGGCACCGATATCAGGGCGCTCGTTGTGGGCGGCAAGGTCGTCGCTGCAATGAAACGCACAGGAGCAGAAGGTGATTTTCGTTCGAATTTGCACCGTGGCGGCAGCGCTAAATCCATCAAGATTTCACCGGAAGAAAGATCCGTCGCCATCCGGTCTGCAAAGGCCATGGGGCTCAACGTGTGTGGTGTCGATATGCTGCGTGCCAACCATGGGCCCGTCGTGATGGAAGTGAATTCATCGCCCGGTCTGGAGGGTGTTGAGAATGCCACTGGCATCGATATCGCCGGAAAGATCATCGAGCTTCTTGAAAAGTCTGCACAACCTAATAAGACCAAGACAAGAGGCAAGGGCTAGTGGCCAAGCGGGCACCGTTTAAGTTGGGAAAACGGCAGGTTGCTCCAGGCTACAGGGAGACCATCGATTTGCCGCTCAGCGTGCTGTCCGACCATACGCCGGTCAATTTGTCTGTCCACGTTGTGCACGGTCGCCGGCCTGGCCCGACGATGTTCGTTAGTGCCGCTATTCATGGTGATGAGATTATCGGTGTAGAGATCGTACGACGACTGCTCAATACACCGCAGCTTGCCAGGCTAAGAGGGACTCTGCTCGCGGTTCCGATTGTCAACGCCTTTGGCTTCATGAACCACTCGCGATATCTTCCCGACCGACGGGATCTCAATCGATCATTTCCAGGGTCCGAACATGGTTCGCTTGCCGCAAGACTGGCAAATCTGTTCTTTCAACAGATAGTAAAACGTTCGGACCTGGGGATTGATCTTCACTCCGCTGCCATCCATCGTACCAATCTTCCACAGGTAAGAGTTACGGAGGGCAGCGCTAAAGGTCTCGAAATGGCCCGGGCATTTGGTGCGCCGGTCATTCTCAAATCCCGGGTTCGCGAGGGTTCGCTGCGCGGCGCCGCCAGTTTGTCAGGGGTGGAATGTCTGTTATTTGAGGCTGGTGAAGCGTTGCGGTTCGACGAAAAGGCCATTCGGGCTGGTGTCTCAGGTATTTTGAGGGTCATGCGGCATCTCGAGATGCTGCCGTCTAAAGGAATAGCCCGCCCCAAAGCAGAGCCCATCCAGTCGTCGTCAAGTACCTGGCTGCGATCTCCAGCCGGGGGGCTGTTGAGAGTCTTCAAGTCCATTGGTGATCAGGTCAACACGGGCGACGTGCTGGGCCTTGTTTCTGATCCGTTTGGAGAACTTGATACCGAGATCACTGCAACTGTCGGAGGTCTAATCGTTGGTCGCTCAAACATGCCGGTAATCAACGAAGGTGACGGGCTGTTTCATATAGCCAAGATTGGGACTTCAGATGCCGCCGCGACCCTCGACACGCTCAATGCTCAATTGGATGCAGACCCAATATTCGATGAAGACGAGATCATCTAGCTGTTCCGGGATGCGTTGATGTTTCCGGTTTCCCGACACCAACGGTCTCTTGCCAAATACAGACTGAACTGAGTAGCCACGGAGATAACGAATGACCACAACTTCAACAAAATCGATTCTGGCAGCATTCACTTTGGCCATCGCCGGTTCCTATTTTGCACCGCCGGCCTGGCCCGCAGAGAAGATCCGTATTGCGCAAGTTGAGATTGATATGCGGCCTTCAGCGGAACTGACTGACCCGGAACTGAAAACGCGCATCAAGTTACTGCGCAGGCTTGCAAAGCGACCCCAGCCAACGGGCAAGCCCGATTACCAGGAGATGCTGAAAGCCGATCGGCGCGAAATGAAGGCCCGGAACGAAAAAGCCAGCTCTACGGAACCCGCTCAACAGCAGGCGGCGCAACCTCAAGCGACAGAACGTGCCAAGAAGGAAAAGAAGAAGCCGGCGCCGGCAGAACCGGTTCAGCAACAACAGGCAGAACCGGCACAACAAGAACAGCCAAATTCTGCCTCAGAGTCCGGGGCAGCCGTCTCGACTGACAATCTTATGTTGGACCAACGGCCAGCAGCCGAATTATCCGAAGCCGAACTTCGCCAGCGACTGCGATCAACCCAGAAATTGATCAAGGATGAGAATACCAGCAAGGACCAACGAGCAGCAATGGTGGCAAAACGCAAAGCTGACGCCGCTGAGCTGAATTCCAGGATTGCAGCCACCACAGGTGCAACCATGCAGGCTGATGAGTTGAACTCTGAAGTCGCGAGAATTCTTGATGATAAGCGCCCGGCTGCAGAACTCGAAGACGAACCGCTTCGCGCGCGCATCAAACAAGCCCGGGCACTTCTGGCCGCTGAAGGACTTGATGATGGGTCGACGGAAAAGCTGGGTGCGCTGCTTGCTCGCGACCGGCAAGAGATTCGCAAGAGAGTAACAGCCCGCGAAGTTGCAAAGGAAACCAGATCCAAGCCAGATCCATCTGAACAGGGAAAGTCGGATGACCTTCCGGGAGCGACATCCGGCGAGTTGACGGTTCGCGATGTCAACAGCGACGATCGGCCTGGTACGGATTTGACGACCCGAGCTCTGCAGCGCAGGATCGAAGCCAATCGCGCGCTGCTTGGCGGGGAAAACCTGTCGGGCGACGACCGTGCAAAGATTCAAGCCCGGCTCAAGGCCGACCGCGCAGATATGCGCCGCAGGTTGGGTGAGCGCCGTGAGTACCGTCGCAAGAGTAGGTTGAGCACAGGCGAGAAAATTGCGATAGCCGCGGGTGTAGGGCTTGTCGCCGGTGCCATCATTGCATCGCGCCCGACCATCGCAGCCGCCGAGGCCTATGATGATGAGCTTGAGGTCTGGCTGGTGGCCCCGCCACTGGTCAGAGTGCAGCCGCAGTACCGGATCGAGGACTTTCGGACACAACCGCGCCTGCGCTACACGGTCCCCGGGATTGAGGTCGATACAGTTCGCTTCGGATTTGGAGAGGGCTTTCTTCGGGAAGAAGAGGTGCTGAAACTGGAACGTATAGGTTCGGTGATTGAGCGGATCGTGTCCAGTAATCCGAATGAGGTTTTTTTGATCGAAGGCCATACCGACGCCGTCGGTACACCTGAGGCAAACCAGATCCTTTCCGAACAGCGGGCAAATGCGGTCCGTGATGCACTGATCCAGTACTTTGCAGTCGAAGACAAGAACCTGGCTGTCGTCGGGTATGGCGAATCGTATCTGAAGATCCCGACCCAGGCGCCTGAGGTTGAGAACAGACGCGTAACGCTGCGCCGTATCACACCGCTTCTGCGAAAGAGCTCATTGCAGTAGAATGAGGAGCAAACGCAACGACCGACTTTGCTGCATTGAGCCGGTCACTATGAACCGAATGCCACCCAGATCTCAGGTGTGAGGTTGGTAAAGTCGAGTGCGTTCGGTTCGCTCTAATCGGCAACTGGCGGGCATCTGTCATATGACAGTGTCATGTATTCGTGGCCCAGGTTTTGTTGTTGGTCAAAGACCAGGATCAAGTGCAGTTTTCCTGACCTTGGTCCTGTCAATCTTCGAGCTCGACCTGCGTAACAAAACCTGGTGGTTTGATGGCCAGCACCGAGCATGTCACCTGCTCGAGAATGGCTTCTGCCTTGTTACCCATGATGACGCCTGCCATGCCCGATCTTGCGACCGTACCCAAGATGACCACGTTGGCCTCAACATCGACGATCAGCTTGGCAATCTCCTGTCCGACATGCCCTTGCCTCAAATGTGTGTGCCGATCCACTGCATCATAAATATTGGCTTCCACCCAATCTGCTGCTTTGCTCATTAATCCATCTAGCCAGCCCTGCCGCAAGTCCTTTTCGCCACTCACATAATCGTCAATATCGGTACCCTTCAATGATGCGATCGATTTGCCATACGCCATCAGATAGGAAGGAAACCAGACATGTCCCATGTGAAGTACCGCATTGCTGGCTGCGCACAGTGAAAATGCCAGTTCTACGATCTGTTTATTTATAGCCGAATCCAGGTCTCTTTTCCCGGGATCACCAAGGCCAACGGCCGCCAGGACGGAATCAAATGCACCATAGCTGTCGCCCTTTGACAGCCAGACCGGACACGGGCAATGGCGGAGTAGACGCATATCCAGCCGGCCAAGCAAGCGATCCATAAAGTCGTCACTTCCGATCGGCTTGATAACGAGATCATGATCATTTCTCAAGACGTCGCGTATGACTTCGACATGAGGTATTCCTTCGATGACTTTAGTTCTAAGTTCGACCTTTACAGTCACGGAGTCCGTGAGTTCCCTTAGAGACTTTCTTGCCCACTTCAAAAGCCGTTCATGCAACAGGATCAGACTGCTAGAAGATATGATCGTGGGTTTACGCTCAATCACAAAAATGAGATCAACACGACCCTCATTTCGTTCCGCCAAATCGATTGCGAGCTGCAATGTTTTCTCGCACACGTCCGAACTCTCATCATGCACGTAAAGGATGTTTTTGAAACGGTGCATTGGAACCCCTGGGGCCTCTTGGTGATCTGGATCCGGACTCGGAGGCTGGCACAACATGAGACCAGCCTTGAGCCGGAAGGTGACTAGCGTAGGCCTATGGGGCCGAAGATGGCAAGATGGATTATGAATTGCACCAATCGTCGCCGGACCGCTCGGACGCGAAGTCTTGCGGCGGGAAGCAATCTAAAACCATTTCAACTTGCGGAAGATCCACACTTCTCCAACGAGCAATGCAACCAGCAATGCACACGTGACCCAGAATGCGGCGCTGTTTTCAACGCCGGGCATGCCGCCGACATTGATGCCGAGTAAGCCTGTCACAAACGACAAAGGCAGAAAGATCGCAGCTATCACGGATATCACATACATATTGTGGTTCATCTGCTGGTTAAGTCGGTTCATCAGATCGTCTTTCACGATGACCGTACGCTCGCGCGCTTCATCGAGTTTCTCAAGATACCGCTGCTGCCGGTCTGCGGCTTCGCGAACCAGTGGCCGATGTTCGTCACCGAACCAGCCAGGTGGTTCCGCCAACAGGTGGCCTAACGCCTCACGTTGCGGTGAAATGTACCGGCGAAATTCGATGATCCGACGCCTGAGATCAGCTAGCTCACGATTGATTGAGCTGCTGCCGTCGGATCCTGCTTTCAACTCAAGGGTGTCCAGTTCGTCCTCGTAGCTTGAGATCGTATTAGACATCTGCCGGACGACACGGTCGATAAGCTGGCAGAACACTCCTGGAATCTGATGCGGGCCGTCCGTCTCTTCTGTCAGGTCCTTGAATATCTGGCGCGGGACAAACAATTGCCGCTGCCTGACTGTTATCAGTCGTTGCCCGTCGCACCAGATGCGCAACGCGACCATGTCCTCATTGTCGGCGCCTTCGTTTTGGTTGAGGGCCCGGATGATCGCCACATAACCACGCTTACCGCGAAAAACTCGCGGACGGCTCTCTTCAGACAGGATTGCCTCGACAGTTGGTTGGGTCAGGCCGCTACGCGTGCGCAGCCAGTCACGTGCTGCAGGTGATGATCGATCTAGATGTACCCAGAGGGGAGGTTTCTTGCTGTTCCAATTATCGACTTCTGACCAGCCAACCGGCTTTGCCCCACCCTTGCCGTCCAGAAGACAGGCAAAGAGCAGACCATCTTCATTTGGAGCCAAGTTGTCTTCGTCATTGGTCTTTTGCATTAATCCGTCTTTCTGCCTGCCGATTGCTTTTTCTTGGATGACGCTTGCTCACCCAGGTGTGCCCGCCATCCTTGCGCCTCAATGAACACGCGGCTGATCGATGGGTACTCATCCTTGATGGTCAATTCGAACTGCGAGATGGCGGCTTCGACTTCTTCGGCTGGCAGACCGTCGATGAAGTCGAGGCTCGCATTGAGCAAAACCTCGTTTGGGCTGAGGTGCATTGTCAAAACCTCATTGATGCGCAATATCCGAACATCTTCGTGCACGATCAACTTGATTCCTTCAACGATAGAGGGGTCGGCAGCCTCACCAATGAGCAGACCCTTGCTCTCGATGGCGAGCAACACTGCAACGACGGCAAGGATTATGCCGATTGCAATTGAGGCATATCCATCCAGTACCGGCATTTCCAGCAAGTGGCTGCCCGCGACACCGGCAAAGGCCACAGCGAGGCCCAACATTGCAGCAGTATCTTCAAACAAGACAGTGAATACCGTGGGGTCTTTCGACTTTCGTACCGCTTCTATGAACCCGTAGCTGCCACGCGATTTCTGAAATTCCCGAAAGGCAACAGTCCAGGCCACGCCCTCAAAGATCATACTTAGCGACAACACGACATAGTTCACCATTGGCGACGCTACGGCCTCGGGGTGGCGCACTCGCTCGATGCCTTCGTAAATTGAGAATCCTGCGCCCAGGGCAAAAATCAGAATGGCAACGACAAATGTCCAGAAATAGAGCTCCATCCCGTAGCCGAACGGGTGTTCATCATCCGGATCCTTCGCCGCCATTCGCAGCCCAAATAACAACAGCAGTTGATTGCCGCAGTCGACCACCGAATGGATGCCTTCCGACAACATTGCGGATGAGCCCGTGATCGATGCAGCGACAAACTTGGCAATCGCAATCAAGGCGTTGCCGACAAACGCGGCATAGATGACTTTCTTAGACGAGTGAGAGGCCATAGGTGTTCAATCTGCTGGTTGAATTTGAATGGGATTTAGCTCAGCTTTGCTCAGCCGGTTTTTTTGAGAGCGGCTTTGTCCAGATTTACCGGAATTGAGCTGCGCAAGTGGAGATCCCGTTGCGGATAGGGAATTTCCACTCCGTTCTCTTTGAACTTGAACCACACATTTTCAAGCAGTTCACTGGCAACATTAGACAATCCAGCTTCGGGATCGTTGATCCAGATCCGTGCTTCCAGATCGACAGAAGAATCGCCGAAACCGCGAAGCAGGACATTCGGTTTCGGATCGTCAAGGATGCGTGTCGTTTCGCTGATCGCATCGTAAATGAGCTGCTTGGCCAACAGAAGATCACTGTCGTAGTGGATTCCAATCGGGATTTTGCGCCGAACTACCTTGTCTGAATGTGACCAGTTGACGACCTGGTGGATGATCAGCTCTTCGTTCGGAATGAGGTGTTCGGTTCCATCCCGCGTCCGAACGGATGTGTAGCGTGCACCAAGGGTCGTCACCCAACCAACAATGCCTCCAACGTCGATAACATCGCCAGGCTTGATAGAGCGGTCGGACAGGAGGATGATGCCACTGATCAGATTGGAGACAATTTTTTGCAGGCCAAAGCCAATACCGACACCGATGGCGCCTGAGAGCACCGCCAGCGCTGTAAGGTCGATGCCAACGGCGTTCAAGGCAACAACGACTGCCAGGGCCAGCAAGCCGAATTTACTCAGTTGGCCGATCAATACCTTTACCGACGGTGTCAGGTTTTTGGCTTTGCTCAGCCGGGCTTGTAGAAGCTGCGTTGCACTGGCTGCAAACCACAACATAAAGGCCGCAATCAACGCCCCCTTGATGACGAGGTAAAGGGAGAAGCGGCTATCGCCGACAGTGACAGCGATGCTGTCGAGAAGCGCAATGGTTGGATTCAAGAGCCGTAGAATGTTGAGGGCGGCTATGACCCACGTGACAATTGCGATTGCCTTGGCCCAGAATGGATCCTTCACGACGCTCGTGATAAGTCGGATGAATATCCAGGCATTCAGCAGGCTGGTGGCGATGCGCAGCACATATGTCGCATAGCCCAGCTCCCGCATGATCGGTGATGCAACCCACAAAGTGATCAACCACAACACCGGCCATAGCAGCTGCTGGCAGGTCGTGCGCAGTTTAAGTAGCTGCGACTTTCGACCGGATGGCCACAGCCGGTCGAATGCCTTTATGGCAGTCGGCCTCAGGAACCAACACACCACACCGAGCAGCAGGATCAGGCACAGCTGCACCAATCCATGGTAAGAAAACACCCGAAAAGCGATGATCTGATAGATCGAATCCAGGTGCTCAAGCATGGGAGCAAATGTTTCGGTAACACCTTTCGTGATCTCTTCGGCCGTCTCTGCTGGCGCCTCTTTTGCTGGTTTTGCAGCCGTTGTTGCTTTTTCCGTCATGCGCATTTCCTCCCCGGTGTCGTCAATCTTCGGTTGGCCATTCAATTGGTTGGAGACTTATATCACCTGCAGGACGGACGTTGGTTTTCCAATCCCGAACCGGGGTGTCGAGGCGCGTTCAAAGCGCTGCAAGAACGCAGAGATTCACCGTTAATTGTCCGTGGCCCCCACAGAATCTCTAGGGTATGTGCAATAGGTAGGTATCGGGAACGATTATCTCAAACTAATTTTTCTTATGAATGAAACAAGATATTTTTACTTATTCAAGGTACGCAATCGATGCGTGAACGAATCGCCGGTGGTCAGATCATGAGCGAAAGGGTCACTCAGGGACATTATTGTAGTTTTGCATAAGCGATTGAGTGGCCGTACCGACGTTCGGCGTCAACTACCTCATTGGAAAGCACAACTAGTCCCATAAATTGCGGTCCCGATATTGGCATTGCGCGATGCCGATGGAGGAACAGGTCAGACTTTTGCCGCGAAATGGTACCGTTTCATCAAGCTCAATCGCACGCCTGCAACCCGCCTAGTCAGCGGCCTAGACTACAGAAATCGATGGACTGATTACATTACTCGCGACCGGACATCGCAGCCGTTCTACTACATGATCAACAGTGGCATTGCTGCTGTTGCCAGGCTCAGCACCAGAAAGAACCCGCACATATCTGTAATTGTTGTAAGCATCGGACCTGAAGCAACCGCAGGATCAATGTCGAACCGCTTGAGCACGAGCGGTACAAGCCCGCCTACGGATACGGCGACAAGCGTATTGAGCGCCAGCGCAATGCCTACGACCAATCCTATCCAGATGTTGCCTTTCCAGGCAAAGGCGGCCGCTCCTAACAGGATACCTAGAGCGGCGCCGTTGATCAGTCCGACGGAAATCTCCTTCAGCCAGACGCGCAGCACATCTGTGGGACGGGCAACGCCAAGAGTAAGCTCGCGCAGCGAAACCGCGACAGCTTGATTGCCCGTGCAACCTGACATGTCGGACACGATCGGCAGAAAGACGGCCAATGCAATCACAGCAGTAAGCGTCTCTTCATAGAGCGCGATAACGCTGGCCGCGATGAAGTTGAGAACGATGTTGACGGACAACCACGAAAGACGGCGCTTGGCGCGAATTCGTATCGGCATCGATCGCAGCTCGTCGCCAATGATGCCCTGGCTTTTCAAGGCATCACTCTCGGCCTTCTGCAGGTTGGCCTCAGCGACGGCTTGCCGCGACACCACACCTATCAAGCGGCCATTCTCGTCGGTGACCGGAATACCAAGGAACGGATGCTCGTCAAAAAGATCACTGAGGTCATCCAGACTCGCATCCGTTGTCACAGCTGTCGCTGCCGACATAACATCTGCCAAGGTTGCCGACCGTTTTGTCGTCAACAATGTGCGCAGAGAGACGACGCCTACGAGCCGCCGACGCCCGTCAATCACATAAGGATGTTGACCTCTGTATCTCTCGAAATCCTCATCACCGGTCGTGAATCTCTTCAATACATCGGCAACGGTATCCGTCTTGCGGAATGCAAAGACCTCGGTCGACATCAATCCACCGGCAGTACCAGATGCATACTTGGCGAGCTCACGGACGTCTGCGGCATCCCGCCTGCTCATGCGCGAGAGAATGTTCTCGGCGTCTTGTTCGCCCAATTCCTGTACGATGTCTGCAGAGTCTGCGGGATCCATTTCGACGAGGATATTGGCAGCGGCGCCTGCATCGAGCCGGTCGACGATCTCGGCCGCCTGTTCGTCCGGAACCTCTTCAACAATATCGGCAGCATCTTCTGGCTTGATAAGTTCAAGCATACGGACCTGCTGTTCGCGATCCAGCAGCAGCAAGGCCCGGACGGATTCGCTGGGCGTTAATTGCGACAGAGTGGTTTCTATTTGGGCCAGGTCGCCGGTCTGCACCAGATCATGCAGTGCTTGGACCAAAGGTTCGTGTGTATCTTGATGAACGGTCTGCATGTGACTTCTCCGGTGCTATCGGGCCAGGCTGAAACCGCGATCAGGTCAATGGCCAGAAAATCATGATCGCGGGCACACCGAACAACAGGATGAGCACCTGCAGCGGCAGCCCAAGGCGACCGTAGTCTGCGAAAGTATACCCGCCGGGGGCCATGACCAGTGTGTTTGACTGATGTCCAATTGGTGTGAGGTAAGGCGATGCGGCACCGACGGCGACGGCCATCAGGAAAGCGTCTGGGTTAGAATTGAGCTCCTCGGCAATGCTGATGGCGAGCGGTGCCACAAGAATTGCTGTCGGCGTGTTGTGGACCAGATCGGACAACCACATCGAGACTGCAAGCAGCAGCGCGAGGATCAACCACATCGGCGAACCGGATGTGGAGTCTAGAAGCAGCTGTGCAATCAGGTCGGTGCCACCGGTATGCTGCAATGCTTCTCCCAAAGGGATCAGTCCTGCGAGCAGAAGGATTATTGGCCACTCTATGCTGTCGTAAGCTTCACTGAGACTAACCGTCGATGTTGCAATAAGCAGAACAACCGCGCAGGTGAATGCTATCGGTACGGTGACCCAGCCAACCGCTGCTGCTGCAATTGCGGCGGCGAAAATTGCCACAGGAAGTAACATCCGGCTGCCGGGTTTCTGTGGCGTGAGCCCCCGGTCGGCAAGTGGCAGACAGCCGAGCGTTTCTAACGTCTGGTCCATCGTCCTCGCCTCACCTTGAAGCAAGAGCACATCGCCGGTCTTGAAGGTGGTGTTCTTCAAGCGAGCGGTTGCGGGTCGCCCCTGTCTGGAGACGGCGAGCAAGTTGATCCCATACCGGTCATGCAGGCGCACACCGCGCATGGATTTGCCGTCTATCGGCGAATGGGGCATCAGCACGACTTCGACGATGGTCACGTCTTCGGACTTGATCTCCTGATCCTTTTCGATCTGGTGGCCGAGCGGACCAAGTCGGATTCCATCAGCAAGGGGCTGAATAACCGACGGATCCCCCTGGAGAATTACAATGTCGCCGGACCGCAATCGCTCGATCGCTCGCGGCCCAAGATGCCGGTTGCCATTTCGGATTATCGCCAGGATCGATACTTCCTGATCACACATGCCCTCAAGTTCTCTGACTTGCTTGCCAACCAGCGGGGAATCTGCAGGGATGTTGGTTTCGATTGAATATGTGGCGACATGCACAAGACGTTCGTTTTGGTCCACCGCAGGAATCCGTTCGGGGAGCAGGCGCCAACCAGCAGTGGTCAGATATACCAAACCGACCACGGCCAGCGTCAACCCAACTGGAGTGAAATCGAACATCGAGAACGGAGTACCTGAGGACTCTTCACGAAACGAAGAAATCACGATATTGGGCGGTGTGCCGATCAGGGTCACAAGGCCGCCGAGAAGACTCGCGAAAGATAGCGGCATCAGCACAAGAGACGGCGAGCGCCCCGATTTGATTGCGTTGCGCAGGCCAACCGGCAGCATCAAGGCAAGCGCCCCGACATTGTTCATGATTGTGGAAAGGAGTGCCACGAGCACGCCGCCGGCGGCGACCTGCGAGGCAGTCGATCTGCGGGCCGGTGCCAGAAACTGGACGAGGTATTCCACCAGCCCGGAATTCTGCAGGGCGCGCGAGATGATAAGTACTGCCGCGACAGTGATCACGGCTGGATGGCCAAAGCCCATGTAGGCCTCGTCGGCCGGCACCACGCCGGACAGGACAGCCGCCATCAATGCAGCGATCGCCACAAGATCATATCGGAACCGACCCCAAACGAACATCGTCATTGCGCAAATGATGATGCTGAAGACGATGGTCTGGTCAGTGGTCATGCTGCCTGTCCGAATTGGAAGGGTTGTGGGGGCCGCGTCATCGGATGACCCGAAGGGAGCCCAGTCTTGGCACAAAAAGGTCTCGCGACCAATCAATTGGGGTCACCGGAAAAGTGGCTGTACGCGGGGGCCGTTACGCATTTCCGGTGACCCTTTTCAGGTCTGGAGTCAAAAACCGTCACTCGGTCGCAGTGGCACAAAGTCCACGCTGTTCCCTCCCAGGCGAGGACGGACTGAGCCTCGTAACAGACCTGCCCAGACAACATGGTGCCTGATGCTTGATAAGGCAAACAAGATTGACTTATGATTGAATCAATTATTATTTATATGTGCAAAGGCAGAAAATGGACATCCAACTGATAAGAACGTACCTCGAAATCATTAGCTCAGGCAGTTTTATGGAAGCCGCCGGCAGGGTGCATGTAACCCAGGCGGCCGTCAGTCTGCGAGTAAAACGTCTTGAGCAAGAACTCGGACAGTCCCTCTTCAAGAGGTCCAAGAAAGGCACAGAGCTGACACCGGCCGGTGAGCAATTCGAACGATTTGCGCGGCTGCTCGTCAAAGTCTGGGAGGAGGCGAAGTACCAGATTGCCGTGCCCAGCGGATATGCCGACCTCCTATCGATCGGGTGTCAACACAGCCTTTGGCCAAAGTTCGGCGGTCGATGGCTGCGGGAGTTGGAGAAGTTGGAACCTGAGATGGCGTTCAGAGCCGAGGTCGGCATGCCGGAACGGCTCATGCGGATGATGATCCAAGGCACAACCGACGTCAGCATCATGTACATGCCGCAAATGAGACCCGGCCTGCGTGTTGAAGAACTCGTGAAGGAAGAGCTCATCCTGGTCTCGCCAGATCCTGAATATCCTGCGTCCCTTGATGATCGCTATGTATTTATGGATTGGGGTCCTGAGTTCGCGGCTGCCCATGCAATGCATTTTCCAGATTTCAATATGGCACGAACCAACCTTGCAATCGGTCCGTTGGCGCTAAATTTCGTGTTCGATCAAAACCGTGCCGCGTATTTCCCGACGCGGCTGGTCAAGCCACATGTCGATGACGGCAGGTTCCACATTGTTGCCGAAGCTCCTGTTTTTCCATATCCAGCATTCGTTGTCTGGAACACTGAAAAAAACCCGGAGCTGATGGATCGGGCGCTAGTGGCCCTGCATCAAATCGCTGCGGTGGTGGATGGCGAACAGGAAGCAACCCTGGATGACGCCGAGATCGACCTCGAAAGTGTCAGCGCGACGCTGCAGGACTAATTTGACGTGGTCCCCGCCATATTTGAACCTGCGGTACTTTGGCGTCCGGGTTCACTTGTTCGGAGATTTGCAGCAACTGAGACTTCAATTCTCTGCGGCTGTGGTCTATAAACCGAGGCTATGACCGATGACTTAGCGGACAAAGCGAACGCGCTGTTTCACCGTCAACAAGCGCTTGAGTTCCTCGGTTATAACTTGGGCGCCCTGGGCTTACGACGGCTTCACCCCTGAAGGCCACCATAGGCGTGAAGGGGATTTGTGACCCACTCCGGAAGTTCGGCTCAGCCAAGTTCACTTGATGGCATCCTGGTCGATCTGTGCATCAACAACCAGTCGGGATGGCAGCGCCGCACGAATGCAGGGCTGTTCCAAAAAATGCTGCCTGGCGCGCTGGTTCCTCGCCGCAATGGATCGGGGGTCAAGGGGATCCGCCAGTAGGTGAAAGGCATGCCTGAACTTAAGGATTGTGAATAGGAATTGAAACTAAGACTGGCCAAGCATGGTGTTCACTCCCTTCGCTGGAGTTACTTATAGCACGCGTGAGCCAACGCCTTTGGGAAATGCGGCGATCAGTTGAATTTCCTGCCATTCCCGGCAGAAAAACCAAAAACACACTTGCAATGCGATGATTACGTTGCGACCATACGGCAACCGACCTCGCGGGGGTGGGTATCCACGCGAAGGCCGGACTGTCTAGACAACAGGGAGGTCACGCCGATGGGCATGCGAAC
>JABDJG010000487.1 GCA_013002595.1 Hyphomicrobiales bacterium
TTCAGCGAAGAAAACCTGTGTGGCGTGCGATTCGTACCACTGATCGGCGAAGAAGGTTGGCATCAAGACCACGTTAAAAATTGGTCCGGTCCCCCCAACAGTTGGTAGCAATGCGCGGTCGAGTAAAGATTATATTGATCAGCCAAACCAGCAGGAACAGCAACAAATTACGTTGATCTGTATCAACCTGCTGCTTGACGCGATGTGGTGAGATTCAGCTAGTGTCAAACGCCAAAACTTCATTGAGAACATGCACAAGATACTGGTGACGGGAGCACTTGGTCAGATCGGCTGTGAACTGGTCTCAGCATTGGCACAGACCTATGGCACACAGGCCGTGGTTGCTTCCGATGTCCGCGCACCTCCCCCGGGCGCTGACCGAGAAATCCGATACGAGAACGTGGACTGTACCAAACTGCAACAATTGCAGGATGTGGTTCGCAGGCACAACATTGGAACGATCTACCACCTTGCGGCGCTGCTTTCAGCCGTTGCCGAGGAAAAGCCGCAAGTTGCCTGGAAGGTGAACATGGCGAGCCTTTTCAATGTTCTCGAGGCCGCCCGGGAGCATGGTTGTGCGGTGTTCTTCCCCAGTTCTATCGGAGCGTTCGGGCCGACGACGCCAACGGATGCCACGCCGCAAGTCACCATTCAGCGGCCGACAACGATGTATGGCGTCACCAAGGTCTCCGGTGAAATGCTGTGCGATTATTATCATGCAAGGTTTGCAGTCGACACACGTGGGCTCCGCCTACCCGGGCTAATATCTCACTCCGCCCCGCCCGGTGGTGGAACCACGGACTATGCAGTTGAAATTTTCCACCACGCCGTACGCTATGGCCGGTACAGCTGTTTCCTGAAACCGGATACCCGTCTCGACATGATGTATATGCCTGACGCGACACGGGCGATGATCGAGTTGATGAAAGCTGATGGTAGTCAGCTAAAGCATCGAAACGCCTTCAATGTGACAGCACTGAATTTCACACCCGAAGAACTTGCTGTTGAGATTCGTAAGCACATTCCCGACTTCACGATCTCCTATGAGACCGATCCCGTACGTCAGGCCATTGCCGAGTCCTGGCCGCGTTCACTCGACGACACGGCGGCACGTAGCGAATGGGACTGGGCACCAGAGTATGCTCTGGGATCGATGGTGACTGATATGATCACACACATAACCGAAAAGGCGCAGCGCGCGAGTTGAGCCCGCGATAGGCAGGCAGAAAATGGATCTGAGATGCCCCATGACAGGTTGAAATTAGAATTAAAGAAGACCTTGCATGACCTGGACGAAATGGCGGCATGCAAGAGAACTGAAAACGTCATCCGCGCGGTGCAGCCAGCATCTAAGGAGTACGGTCCAAGATTCTTTCTGTCCGCTGAGGGAAACAAGCCCTTCATACGCATGAATTCGAACAGCTACCTGGGCCTGTCTTTCCAGCAAGATGTCCTGGCCGCCGAGGAGCAAGCCGCCGGACAATTCGGCACAGGCCCGGGAGCGGTCAGGTTCATCAGTGGGACGTGGTCGCCGCATATCGAATTGGAGCAGCGCCTGGCGGCATTCCACAATCGCGAGGCCGCGATGATCTTCAGTTCAGCCTACGCAACAGTGATGGGGACTCTACCGCAACTGATCAACGATACGACATGCGTTATCAGCGACGAACTCAATCATAACTGCATTATCAATGCCATTCGCCTGGCCGCACCGGCTGAAAAGTTGATCTACCGGCATAACGACATGGCGCATTTGAGGGCCTGCCTGGAAGGTGCCAAAAACAATTGCCGGCGCGTAATTATCGTGACCGATGGCATCTTCAGCATGCGGGGAGATCATGCCTCCTTGAAAGAGGTTGTCGATTTAGCTGGAGAATACGACCAGCACTTCGAAGACAACGCTCTGGTCGTCGTCGACGACTCGCACGGTGTCGGGGCCTTCGGGAAAACCGGTCGCGGGACGGAAGAGCAACAAGGCGGCGCTCAGGCCGATCTTCTGATTGGTACGTTGGGCAAGGCCTTCGGCGTGAACGGAGGTTATGTGGTCACAAGCTCAGTCGTGGTAGATTACCTTAGGGAAACATCGCCATTTTACATTTACTCCAATCCAATCACGCCGAGTGAGGCCGCCGCCGCTATGAAGGCCGTGGACCTGGTTGACAGCCCTACAGGCAGAGCACTGCTCGACCAACTTCGGGCAATGACGAGGAGGTTTGAAGCTGGCATTTCGGCGTCAGGTTTTGAGACAATTCCCGGTGAGCATCCGGTCGTCCCGTTGATGGTTCGGGACACCGCAACAACATCTGCTTTGGTCGTCCATCTGCATGGCAATGGTGTGCTCGCAACCGGTCTCAACTATCCGGTGGTGCCGAAGGGCGATGAAGAAATCCGATTTCAGATCTCGGCCGACCATACCGAGGCGGACATCGATATGGTGCTTGATGTCCTGAAACGCTTTGACACCTGAAGTCCGGGCGATGAAGAAGATCGGTTTCCTCATCAACCCGATCGCCGGCATGGGCGGACGGGTCGGCCTGAAGGGTACGGACGGAATGGCCAAGCAGGCCAGAGCCCTCGGCGCTGGACCGGTTTCCGCTGAGAGAGCAGCTGAAATGCTGCGCGAACTGCGGCTCGTGTTGGGTAAGCTCGACAATGTGCCGGAATTCCGGTGGCTGACCTGTAGCGGACACATGGGTGAAGATGCGTTGACAGATGCCGGCTTCACTAATTTCGACATCGCATTTACGCCCAGCGAAACATCTTCTCACCGAGACACCACAGACGCTTCGAAAGCGTTTGTCAGTTCCGGTGCCGATTTGATTGTCTTCTGCGGTGGCGATGGAACGGCTCGCGACGTTTGTCATGTAACCGGCACGGCGACGCCTATTCTGGGCATTCCATCCGGGGTAAAGATGTATTCGGGCGTTTTTGGTGTAACCCCGGCCCGCACTGCTGCACTACTGGTTGCCTACGTCCGCAACGAACTGGACATCATCGAGACCGAAATCCTGGACCTCGATGAGGACCGGTACCGGCAAGGTGAATGGGTTGTGCGGCTGTATCAGGCAGCCGCTACACCATTCGAACCGACTTTGACCCAGGCAACCAAGGCAATGTTCGATGAGCACGCCGATGCCGAAGTGAAACACGATATAGCTGACCACCTTTGCGAGGAGATGAAACGCAACCCACAGCGACTCTACATCCTGGGACCTGGCGGCACCGTGCATTTCGTCGGCCAGAGGCTCAATATCGAAAAGACGCTGCTCGGCATTGATGCCGTGCTCGCCGGCAATCTTGTTGCCAGCGATGTCAACGAACAACAGCTACTGGATCTCATCGATACCCACGACGAAGTCTGCCTGGTCTTGAGTCCGATCGGTGCACAAGGCTTTGTGTTGGGGCGCGGCAACCTTCAGCTCAGCCCCAATGTGGTGTCGAGAATTGGACGAGAAAACATACGCATCATCGCGGCGCCTGCCAAACTGGCCCGGACACCTGTCTTGCGGTTCGACACCGGCGATGCCTCTCTTGATGCGCTCTTGGCGGGTGTTGACTACTGGCCCGTCATTACCGGCTACCACAAGCACCGCATGGTCAAGGTATCTCGGTGAAGTCACCCAACTTGATCTGAATCATATCTGATTGAACGGTCCTGACTTCAAATGATCCTGTTGTTGCGCTACCAATCGGAGGAGGAAGGCCCGTGAACTACGTTCCGCATACTAAAGCTGAACGTGCTGATATGCTGGCGGCGACTGGGTGCAGCTCGCTGAACGATCTGTATGCTGACATTCCGGAACAATTTCGGTTCCCGGACCTTGATCTTCCAGGCCCACTTTCGGAACTTGAGACCGAGCGCGAATTGCGAAAACTGGCCGATCGCAATCTGTCAATCGATCCCAGTTCCTGTTTCCTGGGCGCTGGCACCTACAATCACTATGTTCCGGCCATCGTCGAAGACGTTCTACGCCGTTCCGAGTTCTATACCGCCTACACGCCTTACCAGCCGGAACTCAGCCAGGGCATGCTTCAGGCCATGTTCGAATACCAGACCATGATCTGCAGACTGACAGGCACGGAGGTCAGCAATGCCAGCCACTATGATGGTGCAACTTCGCTTGCCGAAGCCGTATTGCTTGCGCTCAGCACCTCAGAGCCGAGGCGCAATGAGGTAGTGGTGTCACCGGGGCTCAACCCGCAGTTTGCCAGCGTCCTTAGGACCTACTTGCGAGCGACCCCGGCATCGCTGGCGGGCAACGAAGAAATTGGTCTGGACGCGCGCGATCTAGTGACCCGGGTCAGCCAAAGAACGGCAGCCGTGGTTATTCAGAGTCCCAATTTTTTTGGGCAGATCGAAGCCATGGATGGTCTTGCTGACACGATTCACGCCGCCGGCGCATTACTGATTGTAGTCGGCGATCCAATGGCCATGGGCCTGTTCAAGCCGCCCGGAGACTATGGCGCCGACGTTGTGGTGGCTGAAGGTCAGTCATTGGGTATCCCGCAATCTTTCGGGGGGCCGCATCTTGGCATATTTGCGACACGGCAAAATCTGGTGCGCCGCATGGTAGGTCGGCTGGTTGGCGAAACTGTCGATACGGATGGCCAACGCGGCTACGTGCTCACGCTGGCAACCCGCGAACAACATATTCGCCGGGCACGGGCCACCAGCAACATCTGCACCAATGCCGCCCTGACGGCGCTCGCCGCGGCGGTCTATCTTGCAACGCTGGGCAAGAGCGGTCTCAGATCGGTCGCCGAACAGTGCTATCACAAGAGCCACTATGCTGCAGCGAAGATCGCGGAGACCGCTGGTTTGACGATTAATCCGCAAGCGCCGCATGCAGCGTTCTTCCGGGAGTTCGTTGTCGACCTTGGCATGCCGGCCGAAGAGGTCAGGCAAAAGTTAATGGACGATTTCAGCATCGTCGGCGGATACGATCTGGGCCAAGCCTATCCCGACATGGCAAATTGCATGCTCATCGCTGTTACCGAGATAAACCCGCGCGGCTCGATTGACAGGTTGGCCCAGGCGCTGGCGCAGGTGATACGGTGAGTGAGGCAACTTTATACGAACTGAGCGTTCGTGGCAGATCCGGTCTCGATCTGCCCAACCTGGACGTCCCCATGACTGAGCTTCCTGAGGATCTCTTGCGGACCGACAACGGCCTGCCCGAAGTCTCGCAGATCGATGTCGCGCGCCACTACCTGCGTCTGTCGCAGCGCAACTACGGCGTCGACAGTGGTTTTTACCCGCTTGGCTCGTGCACCATGAAATACAATCCGAAGGTCAACGAGTCTCTCGCCCGGTTACCAGCGTTTGCCCAACTTCACCCATTGGTACCGGCCAGCGCAGCTCAAGGCGGTCTCGCACTCATATTCGGTCTTCAGGAGTGTCTGAAGGAGATCGGCGGATTTGCAGCGGTTTCCCTACAGCCATCTGCCGGCGCTCATGGCGAACTCACCGGTCTGTTGATGATGCGTGCTTACCATGCGGACCGGAAAGAATATGACCGTACGCAGGTGCTTATCCCGGATTCCGCACACGGCACCAATCCCGCCTCTACGACGATGGCCGGATTGAACGTGGTGGAGCTCCCGACTGACCCGCGCGGCAATATTGATCTGGATGCCCTAAGGGCTGCTTGCGGTCCAAGCGTTGCTGGCCTCATGCTGACCAATCCCAACACACTCGGCCTGCTTGAGGAGCAGGTCGAACAAGTTGTCAGGATTGTCCACGAATGCGGCGGTCTGGTCTATGG
>JABDJG010000050.1 GCA_013002595.1 Hyphomicrobiales bacterium
GCATAATTTCCTCGCCTAATTGAGAGACTTTGGTCTAGTCTGGGATGCTTGATGACCTTTCGTCACAGGCTCCATTTGTTGGTCATAACCGATAAACTGACGAGGAGCGAGAAATGTCCAGTAAGTATGAGGGAGGGTGCGACCATGTACACACCCATTCTGATGGCGATCCAATCGACAACCACACCTGCCACTGTTCTGTCTGCAAAAGCGTGACCGGACAAGACACAACGCATGTGGTGTTTTTCAATCATGGCGATCTGGCCGTCGACGAGGCTGACAAACTGAACCGCCAGCCGTTCAATGCAAACAATCCCGATGGGCCGCTGGAGCTTTGCACCTGCGCGACCTGCGGCACACCGATCATGCTCGATGACAAGGAAAGCCGCATTCGGGTGATCGTGCCGAACCTGATGGGCCATGATGCGGACGCCATGCCGGCGACCTATCATGCGTTCTATGACCCGGCCAGCGGCGCTCCGGCGCCGAATGACGGGCGTCCGGTGTATGAAGGACTGCGGCCTGATTTTGTGTGGCCAAAGCCGGCCTGAGCACCGCTACTACGATTGGACCAGAGCTAAGATCGTGAGCCCGCTGCCCCTATCCGTTCGCGGTATGGGGCGGTTTCGGCGCAGGATCACAAGCCCGTGAGCACTATTTCCTTGAAAAATTCCTGCTTCTTGGCAAACTGATGTGACGCGCTGGGAGGCTGGAAAGCGTTTTGCTTGATTATTGACTGTTTTGTGGGCTTTTCTGCAAATCTAGCACGACGTGCCATCCGGAAATGCCAGCTTTCGCGTTGGTGGCTCGCAATGTGACAAATGTCATTTTGATAATGAGTTCAATCAGTCATTAAATTGAATGCGGTATACCCGATCTTTGAGCGACAAAACTGACGGAGTGAAATGATGGATCGCAGATTGTTCATCCTGACCGGCATTGCCGGTTTGGCAAGCGGCGCGATGCCGGGGGCGGTGCTGGCCGAGTCACGGGCTGGTGAAATTCGGTATAATTTCGGCTCGGCCTTCAGCAAGCAGAAAAAACGCCGCAGCAATTATGGCGGCAAGCAGGTTGTCTCCTACAGGACCCGCGAAAAACCGGGCACGATCGTGATCGATACCAGGAAGCGCAAGCTGTTCTTTGTCATGCAGGGCGGTAAAGCGATGCAGTATGGCGTCGGTGTCGGGCGCCGTGGCTTCCAGTGGTCAGGCACGGCGAACGTGCGCCGCAAGGAAAAATGGCCAGGCTGGCATCCACCGGCAGAGATGATCGAGCGTGAGAAGAGGCAGACCGGGCGTACGCTGCCTGAATATATGCCCGGCGGACCGAACAATCCGCTCGGTGCACGGGCGCTGTACCTGTTCAAGGGCAGCAAAGATACGCTGTACAGAATTCACGGCACCAACCAGCCGAGCACGATCGGCGGGGCTGTTTCGAGCGGTTGCATCCGGATGATAAACGAAGAGGTGATCGACCTTTTCCGCCGGACCCGCATGGGCGCCAAGGTGATCGTTCTTTAGAGCATGACGGGCGACGGGAGATCTGGCGCGGTAGTGCTCAAAGTACTACCGCGCCTTTGCGTTTGCCGATTTCAAAAGTCGCTGGCGATGCCGTTTTTCTCCCAATCGCCGTAACGGGTCGGCTCGGGGCCATCGCGGCCGCCGATTTCGCCGGTATTCTCAGCGTTTTTAGCTCGTTTGCGGCGCTCCCTGGCTTCGGCCAGGGCGCGTTTGGCCGCTGCGCTCAAAGGTTTGTCGGCCGGGTCGGTCATGGAACGGATCGGTGTCTTGAATGTTGATTTGGGTATCACAGATTATCATATATGAGACTGGACCGATAACGGCAACTGATCGAGGAAAGTGACTTAAAGCGATGAACATCATGCGCACCGGACTTCTGCTCGCCGGCATGACCGGCCTGTTTCTGGCTGTTGGCTACCTGATCGGTGGACAAGGCGGGATGGCGATCGCGTTTGTCGTGGCGTTTGGCATGAATGCGTTCAGTTACTGGAACTCGGACAAGATGGTGTTGCGCATGCATGGCGCCGAGGAGGTCAACGCGCGCTCGCATCCCGACTTCTTCAAGATGATCGAGCATCTGGCGCAGCGCGCCGATCTGCCGATGCCCAAGATTTACATCATGCATCAGGACCAGCCGAATGCGTTTGCGACCGGGCGCAATCCGGAAAACGCGGCCGTTGCGGCAACCACGGGACTTTTGCAGCGCTTGTCAAGCGAACAGGTTGCCGGTGTAATGGCGCATGAGCTTGCGCATATCAAGAACCGCGACACGCTGATCATGACGGTGACGGCAACCATTGCCGGCGCTATCTCGATGCTGGCCAACTTCGCCATGTTCTTTGGCGGCCGCGGACGTGACAACCCGCTCGGCATCATTGGCACGATTGCCATGGTGATCCTGGCGCCACTTGCTGCGATGCTGGTTCAGATGGCCATCAGCCGGACCCGGGAGTATTCTGCCGACCGCGGCGGTGCACAGATCTGCGGCAATCCGATGTGGCTGGCCTCGGCGCTCAACATCATCGCCGGGCAGGCTGGACAGATCGAGAATGAAGCGGCGGAAAGAAACCCGGCGACGGCACATATGTTTATCATCAATCCGCTTTCGGGAGCCCGCATGGACAACCTGTTTTCGACCC
Organism: Hyphomicrobiales bacterium; assembly: GCA_013002595.1. Classification (GTDB taxonomy): domain Bacteria; phylum Pseudomonadota; class Alphaproteobacteria; order Rhizobiales; family Aestuariivirgaceae; genus JABDJG01. Next base: position 2,660 of record JABDJG010000050.1, read on the forward strand.
ACCCGGATACCGGCAACCGCGTCGCGGCCCTGCAGCAGATGGCCGCTGAATTCGGCGGCGGTTCAACGCGCTACGAGCGCAGTGAACCGGGGCCAGGCTTTGACGGCCCGTGGTCGGCGCGCCGCGATGAGCCGCCGCGCGGTCCGTGGAGCTGATTGGTGGCGCGCGGGGGACAATCTCGAGACACTTCGGTTCCAGGACTGGCGGCCAGACAGGCAGCCGTTCGTATTCTGGACGACATTCTGAAAGACGGCATCACGCTGGACAGCGCGCTTGAGGCGGCTCTGGGTGGTCTGGCCCATGTTCAGGACCGCGGCCTGGTGCGGGCGATTGCCACCACCAGCCTGAGGCGCAAGGGCCAGATCGACAACGCACTTGGCCAGTTCCTGGCAAAACCATTGCCCGCCAAATCCGGCATCGCCGGCTCGATCCTTGTGGCCGCGGCCGCCCAGCTGGTGTTCATGCGGGTGCCGCCCCATGCCGCGATCGACCTGGCGGTCCGGCAGGCCCGCCAGGACCGCAATGCGCGGCATTTCTCCGGCCTGATCAATGCGGTGCTGCGTAAGGTCTCGGGCACGGCAGATACCATTGCAGCTGAGACCGGCGCCGGGCGGGCCAATACGCCGGACTGGCTGTGGCAGCGTTGGAGCGGCTGTTTTGGCGATGCGGTGGCCGGCGATATCGCAGAGGCTCACCTGATCGAGCCGGCGCTCGATCTGTCGGTCAAGGACGGTGCCAGGGCGAACCACTGGGCCGGGCAGCTGGGCGGGGTCGTGCTTGCCAATGGCAGCGTCCGGATCAGCGGGGCGACGGGCCGGATTGAGGACCTGCCCGGTTATGGCGACGGTGAATGGTGGGTGCAGGATGCAGCAGCGAGCTTGCCGGTGGCGATGCTGGGTGACGTCAAAGACTTAAGAGTGCTCGATCTGTGCGCGGCCCCCGGCGGCAAGACCGCCCAGCTGGCCGCGGCCGGCGCCCGGGTGACGGCGGTGGATTTGTCTGAAGCCAGGCTGGCCCGGGTCGGGCACAATTTGCAGCGCCTTGGCCTTGGCGCCGACCTTGTCTGCCGCGATGCCGTCGCGCTGAGCGCCGATGACCCTTACGATGCGGTGATCTGCGATGTGCCGTGCTCGGCAACCGGCACGATCCGGCGGCATCCCGACCTGCCCTACCTCAAGACAGCCAAACAGATGACCGATCTCACCAAGGTCCAGTCGGCGATTCTCGGCAATGCGGTCAACCTGACCCGGCCTGGCGGTGTAATCGTTTACTGCACCTGCTCGCTGGAGTGCGAGGAATGTGAAGTCCAGATCGAATCACTGCTGGCGAGCGATGCGCCGGTGGCCCGTGATCCCGTGACGCCGGAACAGCTTTTCGGGCAGGCGCATCTGGTCACCGAGCGCGGTGAATTGCGCTCGTTACCGTTCCATGCGCTGGGCGAAATGCCGGGTCTGGACGGGTTCTATGCCTGCCGGCTGCGAAAAAGTTAACAATTTGCAACTCGTTATCAGATCGTTAACAATCTGTCGCCCAAGATGCGCGCCAAGTGGGAATAAAATTACCGGCTAACGCACATCATGAATAATCCGCGTGCGGCGACAATTTCAGCTCCGGTCCGGGTCAGTGGACTGGTCGATCTCGGTGCGCGCCGGCTAATGGCGCGCCTCGGGCGCCAGTTCACCCGCAGCATGCCGAGCCCGATCGCCTGCCGTGCGACCGGCGCCGGCATTGCCATCGTGCCGCTGATGAGCGGTGACCGTGATCAGGCATCGGCGCTTTACAAAGGCCGGTTCCAGTTTGGCGAGACGGCGATTGAATGTTCCGGCCGGGTGATTTTCGATCACCGGGTGCCCGATGCGGCATGGACGGCTGAATTGCACGGGTTCGGATGGCTGAGTTCGCTGGAGGCCGGCAACCGCGAACTGTACCGGGTGCAGGCCCGGGCACTGGTGCAGGACTGGATGGAGCGCACCAAGTCGGTCGATCCGCGGGCCTGGCAAACAGGCACCCTGTCACGGCGGGTCATCTCCTGGGTCGTGCATGCGCCGTTTCTGTTGGAAGAGGCAACGGCCGATTTCAGTCGGCTGTTCCTGTCAAATCTTGGCCGGCAGATTCGCCGGCTGGTGCGCAACATTGCCGGTGAAGGCAATCGGCGGGCGCGGCTCGATGCGGCGATCGCACTCAATTACGCGTGCCTTGGGCTCGATGGCATGGAGCCGCTGCGCACCATGGCCTACAGCCGGCTTGCCCGCGAATTGAATGGGCAGATCCTGGCCGACGGCGGGCATATCTCGCGCAGCCCGGCGGTGCTTTGCGATGTGCTGATGGATTTGATGCCGCTCAGGGCGGCGCTCGAGCAGGCCCGGCTCGAAGTGCCGCGCGAACTCAATGAAGCGCTTGAGCGCATGGTGCCGATGCTGCGGTTCTTTGCCCATGATGACGGTGGACTTGCCGTCTTCAATGGCGTGCATGACACCGCCGCAGACCGGGTTCAGGCGATCTATGCGGCTGACAAGGTGTGTGGCCGGCCGCTGGTTCATGCAATTCATTCGGGATACTGCCGGCTGGTGCAAGGCGATGCCACGGTGATCATCGACACCGGCAGGCCGCCGCCGCCCGGGCTCAATGACGCGGCTGCATCCGGCCCGCTGGCGTTCGAGATGTCGGATGGCGAGCACCGCATCGTTGTCAACTGCGGCACACCGGCCTCGGGCAACGATGCCTGGCGCAATGCGGCCCGGATGACCGCAGCGCACAGCACCGTGTGCATTGGCGACAAGTCGGCCGGCAACGTGCTGGCCGGGCGCCTGATGCGCAAGGTCTTCGGCACGCCGGTCATCATGGGGCCTGAGACGATCGATGGCGAGGTGCGGTCCGGCGACAACGGCTCGGTGCTCGATGCCGAACATGACGGCTACATTCCGCAGTTCGGCCTCAGTCATCACCGCCGCCTGTTCCTTGCAGAAGACGGCAAGGACCTGCGCGGCGAGGACAGCTTCAAGATCGATCTCAACCATGCCGGCGATATCAGCGGTGTGCCGTTTTCAGCGCGGTTTCACATTCACCCGTCGGTCAAGGCAACCCTGTCACAGGATTCGGCCAGTGTTGTCTTGATGCTGCCGAACAAGACCGGCTGGCGGTTCTCGGCCAAGGGCGGTCGCATCAAGCTGGAAGACAGTGTCTATCTGCCGGGCAACAACGGCTCCAAACGCTCAAAGCAGATCGTGGTTGATGGGATTGTCGGCCGGCCGGACCGGGTGCAATGGGCCTTCAAGCGTATCGAGAAGCGCAAAGTGCATGCGCAACGGCCCGGCCGGTCCAACGCCCCGCAACTGCCGCTTTAATCCCCAACAAACTTTGCTGCAGCGAACTGTCCGGTTTTGTGCTGGGGGTGAGCGTGCTATGCGCTGGTCTTTACCATGTTGATGGCAATGGGAGACGGTCATGGCCAGGAAGATTCGCCGCGCGTTGTTGTCGGTTTCGGACAAATCCGGACTGATCGAGTTTGCGCAAGGATTGGCGGGCTTCGGGGTTGAGCTGATCTCGACCGGCGGTACCGCCAAGGCGCTGCGTGATGCCGCGCTTGACGTGATGGATGTATCGCAGGTCACCGGGTTTCCCGAGATCATGGAGGGCCGGGTCAAGACCCTGCATCCGATGGTTCACGGCGGGCTTTTGGCCAAGCGCGGCGATGCCGGGCATGAGCGCGCAATGAGCGAACACGGTATCGAAGGCATAGACCTGCTGGCGGTCAATCTTTATCCGTTTGAGGCAACCGTTGCGGGCGGCGCTGATTTTGCGACCTGTATCGAGAATATCGATATTGGCGGGCCGGCGATGACGCGGGCTGCGGCCAAGAACCATGACAGTGTGACGGTGGTGGGCGAGCCGGCCGATTATGCCGGCGTGCTGGCCGAGATGGCGGCAAACGACGGCGCAACGACGGGCACCATGCGCAAGCAACTGGCGGCCAAGGCATTTGCCCGCACCGCGGCCTATGATGCAACGGTGAGCGCCTGGCTGCTCGTGGAGGCCGGTGTCGAGACCGCCGGTCATCGGGCGTTTGGCGGGCGCCTGAAACAGACCTTGCGCTATGGCGAGAATCCGCATCAGACGGCTGCCTTTTATACCGATGGCAGCACCCGGCCGGGCGTTGCGACGGCGCAGCAGGTGCAGGGCAAGGAACTGTCGTACAACAACATCAACGATACCGATGCGGCCTATGAGTGCGTTGCCGAATTCGACCCTGAAGAGGCGGCGGCCTGCGTCATCGTCAAACATGCCAACCCGTGCGGGGTGGCAGTTGCCGCGAGCCTGGCGGAGGCCTACCAGCAAGCGCTGCGCTGCGACCCGGTCAGCGCCTTTGGCGGCATCATTGCATTCAATCGGCCGCTCGATGCCGAGACGGCAACGCAGATCGCCGAAATCTTTACCGAGGTGATCATTGCGCCGGGCGCCGATGCCGCCGCCCGGGAGATCATCGGTGCCAAGAAGAATCTTCGGTTGCTGCTCACCGACGGGTTGCCGGAGGTGACCGAGCCGGGTGTTGGCGTCAAGACGGTTGCCGGCGGCATGCTGGTGCAATCGCGCGATGCGGCGCGGACCGCCCTGGAGGATCTCAAAGTGGTCACCAGGCGCAGCCCCAGTGAGAAGGAGATGCGCGACATGGTGTTTGCCTTCAAGGTCGCCAAGCACGTCAAGTCGAATGCGATCGTCTATGTGAAGGACCAGGCAACGGTCGGTGTCGGCGCCGGGCAGATGTCACGGGTCGATTCAGCGCGCATCGCGGCGCGCAAGTCGGCCGATGCGGCCGAGGCCTGCGGGGCAGACAAACCGCTCGCGGTCGGCTCGGTGGTGGCGTCCGATGCCTTCTTCCCGTTCCCCGACGGCCTGTTGCAGGCAGCTGAGGCCGGTGCAACGGCGGTGATCCAACCGGGCGGCTCGATGCGCGATGACGATGTCATCAAGGCGGCCAACGAGGCCGGCCTTGCCATGGTGTTCACCGGCCGGCGGCACTTCAGGCACTGATCCATGTTGTTTTCAATCGACACCGGCGCGCTCCCCCGCCCAACCAACCATAGAGTATCCTCATATCGGGTGGTTGGGCGGGGGAGCGGGCCGGTG
>JABDJG010000093.1 GCA_013002595.1 Hyphomicrobiales bacterium
GTTCATGCATGCCACGCATCTTGCCGATGATGGTGTTCAGGTCGATGTCCGGAGGATTGTTGGGATCGGCTTCAGCAGTCTTGAAAATTTCCGCGCCCGGCAGGAATTCCTTGCGCAGTTCCATGAACTGCATGCGCATCGGCGTGGCAATGGCCTCACCAAAGGCAATCGCCTCGCGGTTGCCGATCGACGACAAAAAGCTGATTGTGCTGGCGGATGAATCCGAGATTGCCGACCTGATGATGTCCTGGTCGCTGTCGTTGGCCAGACGCAGTGCGAAAACCGAGGAACATTGCGACAGGATGGTCGGATCAAGCTCACCTGGCCGCTGTGTGACAACGCCAAGATGCACACCGTATTTGCGGCCTTCCTTGGCAATCCGCGCGATCGACAGGCGGGTCGGCCCGAAACCCTGGCTGTGGTCAAGCGGCACATAGCGGTGCGCTTCTTCACAAACCACCAGTACGCTGCACGATCCCTTGCTCCACATTGATAATTCGAACGCCATACGGCACAACACCGAAATCACCGACTGGACGACCTCTGATGGCACACCGGCCAGCTGCAGGCAGGTAATCGGCAGATCATTGTGCGGAATACGGAAAATCGTGCCGATCACGTCGGTTATGTTGTCATCGACCGTGCGCGCCGTAAACATGAAGCGATAGCGCGGATCGTTGACCAGCGCATCCAAGCGGGTTTTCAGCGATTTCAGCACCAGCCGGTCATGACGACCGTCCAGTTGCCCGATCTCTTCTTCGATCTGGGCGAACAGATCGGTCATTCTGTAGGGCAGCGGCGTGTCGGCTGAGATGTTGCCCACATCCGATGTCCGGCGCACCGTCTTGCCACCGGCATTCTGCTTGGCGGCGAATTTTGCCCGCGCTTCCGGGATCATATCGCGCAGCGCGTCCATCTCTTCTTCGAGCCCCTCGCGGCCGCGAAACACCACCTCGGCGAATTCTTCAAGCTGAAACAGCCAGAACGGCAGGTCCAGCGTGTCAGACGACAAAACCGTGGCCTTGTCGGGAAATGCCGTCGAGAACTCATTGTGCGGGTCAAACAGCAAGATGCGCAAATCCGGCCGTGCTTCCAGACACTTGCGCATGAGAAGCGCGAGCGCGGAGGATTTACCGGTACCCGTCGTGCCGACAATTGCAAAATGCCGCGACAGCATGCTGTCGATATCGACGGCGGCTGGAATCTTGTCGTCCTGTGACAAGGTGCCGATCACCATCGAGCGCTTTGTGTAGGGCAGATGGATCGCCATCAGGTCGCGCGAGCGAATCTTGTGCGCAACGGAGCCGAGCGGCGGATAGTTGATAATGCCCCGGCTGAAGATCGGTTGCCCCTTTTTGGTGTCACGGATTTCGCCGACCAGTTCGATCTGCGCCTGCACAGTGTTGCTCTTTTTCTCCTCCCAGTCGGAATCGACCGAATTCAGTTTGTAGATCAGTCCGACGATGCGGCTCTCACCGACTGCAATCGTAATCAGCCGCCCAATGGTCCAGATGTCCGAGGAATCCACCTCGTGTTGCAAGGTCGAGGTCGCGAGAACGGCAAAACCGCCATCACACGATATGACCCTGCCGATCTCACGCTCTGGCGTTTGATCCGGGGCGCGCTGCTCCGCATCGTTACCCTGTGTAATCGTTTCAACTGCGCCGCTCATGTGGGTATCTGCCGTCCCGTTCCACCTAATTGATAGAACATCCATAGCAAATACCGGTTAACTCCCGGTATTTAGACACGCCTAACAATCTCTCAACGAAATTGTTTCAAATTCAATATTCCCTCACGGCAACGTCGGCGACTTGACGGACGTCTCACACAAGGCGCATTTTCGGGCATGACCGGCATTACACATCGCCAGATCCTTGCCAATCTCGGCAAGGACGAGCGCGCGGACCTTCTGGCCCGCTCAGACCGCGCCGGCCTGGTGCATCTGGCCGGCCATCTGGCCGTGCTCGGCCTGACCGGCGGGTGGATTTTGTCCGCTGCCCCCTTGTGGCAGCTCGGCCTGCTGATCCATGGCATCGCGCTCATATTCCTGTTCACGCTGCTGCATGAATGCGTTCACAAGACACCCTTTGCCAGCCAGTGGCTGAATACGCTCGCGGCCGCCGTTTGCGGTTTCGTTCTTTTATTGCCGGCCCGCTGGTTCACTTATTTCCATCTTGCCCATCACCGTCACACCCACGACCCGCAACGCGATCCTGAATTGGCCGCGCCGAAACCGCGGTCATGGCGCCAGTATCTGTTCTATCTGTCAGGTCTGCCAGTCTGGTGGTCGCAGGTCCGCGTCCTTGCAGGCAATGCCGGCTACGGACCGGTCGACGACTTTGTCCCAGGCGACAAGCACGAAAAAATCAGGCGCGAGGCCCGCATAACGGTCATCCTCTATGCCTTGATCGCTGCCGTGTGCTGGTACGCGGCCAGCGATATCTTGTTGTGGATATGGATCGGGCCGGCAATTCTTGGGCAACCGTTCCTGAGGGCTTATCTGCTGGCCGAGCACACCTTGTGCCCGCACATATCAAATATGCTGGAAAACAGCCGCACAACGTTCACGGGCGCACCGGTTCGGTTCATCGCCTGGAACATGCCCTATCACGCCGAGCATCACGCCTATCCGGCCGTGCCATTTCACAAGTTGCCGCAGTTTCATCAGATACTGAAGCCGCATCTGCAGTGTACAGAAACCGGATATTCCGGGTTTCACAAGCGTTTTGCTGGTCAGTTAAAACGGGTTGATGCTGGTGACCGCCTTTGAAATCCACGAGCTCTTGTTTTCGGACGGCGACAACCCCTGGCCGCTCAACAGCGCATAAGAATCCCGGTACCACTCGCTGTTCGGGTAGTTATGGCCAAGAACCGCTGCTGCCGTCTGGGCTTCAGAACGGATACCCAGCGCCAGATAGGCTTCCGTCAGCCGATACAGCGCCTCAGGCGTGTGTGTTGTCGTCTGATACTTGCTGACGACGGTTTTGAAACGATTGATGCCCGACAGGTAAGACTTCTTGCCAAGATAATACCGGCCGACTTCCATTTCCTTGCCGGCAAGGTGATCGCGCGCCAGAACCGCCTTGGCTTCGGCATCGCGGGCATAGGCCGTGCCAGGATATCTCTGTGAGATTTCCTCCAGCGACGCCAGCGCTTTGGCGGTCGACGTCTGATCCCGCTTCACATCGGAAATCTGCTCATAATGGCTGATGGCAACGAGATAATAGGCATATGGTGCATCGCGGTGCCCCGGGTGCAGCGTAATGAAGCGCTGTGCTGCATTCTGGGCCGCATCGTAGTCATTGCGCTGATACTGGGCGTAGGCCTGCATCAGGATCGCCCGGGTTGCCCATTGCGAGTAGGGATGCTGACGCTCGACTTCGCCAAATGCCTTGGCCGCTTTTTCGTAGCGCTCGTCTTTTAGCTTTTCGAGCCCGTCGTTGTAGAGCTCGGCAATAGGCTTGCCGTCTTCGATACCAGACAGGTCCGGTGCTACCGCATCGCCGCTGTTGACAGACGCGCTTTGCGCCGACGAATCGTCGCCGCCCCAGACATAGTCGCCAAGACCGCTATAGCCCAGATCGCCAGAGCACCCGGCCAGCAACAGCCCGATGCATAAGCACCCGGCCTGGCTCAGTTTTCTGGTGCGGCCAGTTGTGTCTTCGCTCCGAACAGTCACCATGACCACCTATACGCAAACAAAAATTTGTGATTTCAAACAGCACCCTTCTAGCCGATCTGCAACAGACCTGCCACCCGATACTATACTAGCTAAAGCGGATAATTGCTTTAAACCCGGCGGAATTGTGACCGCCGGGTTCGATATGCGCACATGCCGGATACGGCGCGAGGCTCCGCGTCTGGCCTTAATTTGCCTGGCGTCGGAGGAATGCCGGAATTTCCAGATCATCGTCGTCGAGCTCAGGATCGATCTGCGGCGAAAGCTGATGCACGTTATCTGGATCGACAGCTGCGTCTTCAGCTGCCATCTGTTCACCGGCAGGTTCCGCTGGAGGTGCCGCCTCGGCGACCTCCTCAACGGGCCGCTGGGCGATGATGCGAGGCTCGTTTTCAGCCGTTTGCCGAACTTCCGGTTCATCGCGCTTGCCGCCCAGGCCCACACTGGCAAGCCGTTCAAGCAGACTTCTGCGCTGTTTCTTTTGCACCGGTTCCTTTGAAACAGGCGCCGGATCGTTGTGCTCGGCAATCTGCTTTTGAGCAATTGGCGGAAAGTCTTCCGGTTCCGGCATTTTCGGCACATTCGATGCCGTGTGGACCCGCGGGGCTGCCGGGGCTGCCGGCATCTCTTCGGGCAATTCTTCCGGCTCTTGGGCCGCTGCCGGTTGAGTTTCGGATACCACCGGCATTTCTTCTGCCACCGGCATTTCGTCTTCAGTTTTCGCTACAGGTTCTTCCATATGCTCTTCAACAGGCGTTTCATGTGCCTCAGCGGGAGCTGCCGGGGCATGACGCTCTGCCATTGGCGCCGGCGTTATCGGACCGGTTCCGGCATAGCCATAGACCGAGCTTTCAGCCTCGCCGTCCTCGTCGGCCTCATCGATAAACCCTTCCTGTTCCTCCAGAGACAGGCCCGTTGCGACAACGGACACCCGCATCGTGCCGTCAAGCGTTTCATCGAAGGTCGCGCCCAGAATGATATTGGCTTCCGGATCGACTTCTTCGCGAATCCGCGTTGCTGCCTCATCGACTTCATAAAGCGTCAGGTCAGGCCCGCCTGAAATCGAGATCAGCAGGCCGCGCGCACCGCGCATTGAAACGTCATCAAGCAGCGGATTGGAGATGGCAGCTTCTGCAGCTTCCACCGCGCGCTTTTCCCCCGACGCTTCGCCGGTGCCCATCATCGCCTTGCCCATTTCGCTCATGATCGCGCGAACATCGGCAAAGTCCAGATTGATCAGCCCGTCCTTGGTCATCAGCTCGGTGATGCTGGCAACACCGGAATAAAGCACCTGATCAGCCATGGCGAAAGCCGCCGCAAAGGTCGTCTTTTCATTGGCGACCCGGAACAGGTTCTGGTTTGGAATGACAATCAGCGTATCGACGAACTTGGCGAGCTGTTCGATGCCGCGGTCAGCAGTTGCCTGCCGTCGCTGGCCCTCAAAGTGAAATGGCTTGGTTACGACACCCACCGTCAGGATGCCCTGCTCCTTGGAGGCCCTAGCGATAACCGGCGCTGCGCCAGTGCCTGTGCCGCCCCCCATGCCTGCGGTGATGAACACCATATGGGCACCGGCGATCTGGTCCATGATCTCCGGTAATGCTTCTTCGGCAGCGCCGGCCCCAACCTGTGGCTGGGAGCCCGCGCCGAGCCCTTGTGTTAGTGCTGTGCCCATCTGGATGCGCCGCTCAGCAGCGCTTTGCGCAAGGGCCTGCGCGTCCGTATTGGCGACGACGAACTCAACGCCCTCCAGACCCGACTCGATCATGTTGGTGACGGCATTGCCACCGGCTCCCCCGACCCCGAAGACGGTAATGCGTGGTTTGAGCTCGGCGAGATTTGGAACAGTCAGATTAATCGTCATGGATTGGCATCCGTTGTTTACCCCGTGTTCATATTCATTGCTGAAATGATAACAAAAGGTTAACGCATGCTTACTGAAGTGCGGAAAATTTGAGCTGTCTGCATGTCCAAATCTGGACAGCATTTCAGATTTAAAGTGAATTTTTTTCAATAAGGCGCGGTTATAAAAGAGAAAAGGCGGCGTCCCATCCCCTCGCGAACGCCGCCTTTTCGAGCGGGCCTTTTCAGGTCCGCCGCAACATTTTTCTTAAAAACTTTCTTTGATCCACTGTCCCATGCGTCTGAAATAGCTGCCATTCGCACCGGACACGTTAGTGATTTGCGGCAGGACAGCCGTGTGGACGTCAGGTTTGGCGGCATATTTGAGCAGGCCCGTCGACACTGCGAATGCACCGCTCCTGGCTGCATCAGGCAGCCCGCTCAATCCGTGCGGCATGCCCAGCCGTACATTTCGCTCCAGAACCTGACTGGCCGCCTCGCGGATGCCCGTGAGCTGATTGCCGCCACCGGCAAGCACCACCCGGCGGCCTGCCTTGCGGGTGGCCGGTGTGTTGTCGAGACGCTGACCGACCAGTTCGAAGATTTCCTCCACCCGTGGCCGGATGATGCTGGTCAGTTTCGAGCGCGGTACCTTTTGCACCGCATCGGCGCCGTGTTCGCCAAGCTGGGCGATGGTCACCAGCTCGCGATCATCGTACAGCGAGGGCAGCGCGTTACCCGACAGTGTCTTGAGCCGCTCTGCCTGGGCGATTGTCGTCGACAGCCCGCGCGCGATATCAGAGGTAATATGGGTTCCACCAATAGGCAGAACATCGGCAAACAGCAGCTTGCCCTCGGCGAACACCGAAATGCTGGTAGTCGAGCCGCCCAGGTCGATGAGCGTCACGCCAAGCTCGGTTTCATCCGAAACCAGGACCGAACGTCCCGCCGCATAGGGCGCCATGACGAAGCCGGCAACATTGAGGTGGCAATTTTCGACAACCATCCCCAGGTTGCGCATGGCGCCCGGTTCCACGGTCACCACGTTGACGTCTACACCGATCCGGTCGGCATACATGCCAAACGGCGCCCGCACCCCGCGCGCATCATCGAGCGTGAATCTGATCGGTGTCGCATGCAGCACAACCCGCCTGCCCGGATCGATCTTGTCCATGGCAATATCGACCACCCTGTGCAGGTCATGGCTGCCGACGGCACTGGAGGAAACGTCGGTCGCGCCGCGAAAGGTCTGGCACTGCGGGCGCCCGCCCGTCACATTGACGTAGATCTGATCGATGGTAACGCCGGCCATGCGCTCTGCGGCATCGACCGACAGCCGGATCGCCTTTTCAGCTTCTTCGAGATCGACGACCGAACCACACCTGATACCGCGCGCTGCGTGATGGCCGACACCCAGCACATTGATCTGACGGGCATCTGCATCGTCCGGAGCGCGCCTGCGGTCGGCTTTCACCTCACCGATCAGACAGCAGATTTTGGTGCTGCCGACATCCAGCGCCGCGATGATACCGTTTTCCGGCGCCTTGGTATTCGTAGAACCAGAGTTACGGTTTAGCTGGATCACATTCATACAAAACTCTTGACTCGCACTCGACTTTACTCAGCGACGCTGCTCACCTGTACGGTCTTGTCATTTTCACTGTCAGGCAAAGGCATAAAGACAGTCCGTTCAGGTGATCTGAGATCAATCATCCCCACCGCGCGCTCAAAGACATTCTCCCGGGTGACCAGGTCCATCAGCCGGACCAGCGATCCAGCGATGTCGTTCTCTGCAAGTGCGATCCTGAGACCATTGTCCAGATAGAGCGTCCAACGCCGTTGTCCCACGCGCGCGGCCGCTCTAACCCGGGACTTTAACGCGGCATGACCTTCTATATGGTTAACAAGATCAAAAGCCGCCGCCTGGGCTCCCTCGCCGGTGACCATGAACAGGTCGCCAAAGTCTTGTGCATCGAGCGTGCTGAGTGCCGAACCGGTGCTGTCGATGACATAGCGTGCGCCATCGCGCTGCCAGACCGCAAACGGCACCCGTTCGACCAGCTCGATCTCAAGCCTGTTGGGATGCACCCGGCGCAAGGTGGCATGTTCGACCCAATCGATGTGCTCCAGAAGTTTCTTGGCGCGCTGCGGGTTGAAACCGAACAAGGGACCGTCCGGCGTAACCCCGATCGCCTTGAGAACGGTCTCAGGCCGCTGGCGCTCCAGCCCCGATATATGAATTTCCTGGGCCGCATAGCCAAAGAACCCGGCGATCTGGCCTGGAAGGCCATAAAACGGATTGCGCGGATCATCGAGATGCCCGCCGGCCATCACCCCATAAGCAATCGTCAGCGCCAGAAAACCGGTCGCTCCGGCCCGCGCGGCAAATCTGATGGCAAGTCTTTCGACGCCCCGACGAGGCCCGCGTTCGGTATGTTTGTCAACGGTCACACGAGGCATCCTGTACCATCCAATCCAACAACTCCTGGAAACTGTGGCCGGCATGTTCGGCCAATTCGGGCACCAGTGATGTCGCCGTCATCCCCGGTTGGGTATTCACCTCCAGCATGATGACCTCACCGGTCCCCAGGTCGCGGCGGTCGTCATAACGAAAGTCAGCCCGGCTGACGCCCCTGCAGCCAAGCGCCCGGTGAGCTGCAACGGCGTATTTCTGCACGGACTGGTAGACGTCATCGGGAATGTCGGCCGGCAGTATATGCACCGACCCGCCCTCTTCGTATTTCGCCTTGTAGTCGTAAAAGCTGACCGCCGGCTGGATGTCTATCACGCCGAGCGCGACATCGCCCATCACCGCGCAGGTCAGCTCCTTGCCATGGATAAAGCGCTCGACCATCACCTCATCGCCATAAAAGTCACGCTCATCCAGCAGGCTGGCTGGCGGGCCGTTGGCGCTTTCTTCCAGAATCCTGATACCGACACTGGATCCTTCGGCAACCGGTTTGACCACATAAGGAAGCGGCATCGGATGTTCGCTGGCGGCACGCTCGATCTCCACCACCTTACTTTCAGCCAGCGGTATCCTGGCTGCCTTGAAGATCGCCTTGGCGCGCTGTTTGTCCATGGCAAGCGATGACGCCAGAACACCGGAATGGGTATAGGGCAGCCGGAGCGTCTCGAATATCCCCTGCACCGTGCCGTCTTCGCCCCATTTGCCATGCAAAGCGTTGAACACGACATCCGGCTTCAGATCGGCCAATACCCCTGCAATGTTGCGATCGGCATCAATCCGCACCACCGTGTAGCCGACTTTTTCCAGCGCGTCGGCACAGGCCTTGCCGGATGCCAGCGAAACCTCCCGCTCGGCCGACCAGCCACCCATCAAAACCGCTACTGTTGTTTGCTCTGGTACCCGCATCCCACCGCGGCATCACTTTGCGATGCCGATCCTCTTGATTTCCCAGTTCAACGTCACCCCCGAGGTCTCCTTGACCCTGGCGCGAACCGTTTCACCTAATTCTTCGATCTGAGCTGCCGTCGCACCGCCTTCATTGATAAGGAAGTTGCAGTGCTTGTCTGAGACTTTTGCCGGCCCGACCGCAAATCCGCGCATGCCGGCTGCATCTATCAACTGCCAGGACTTGCCACCCTCGGGGTTCTTGAACGTCGATCCCCCGGTGCGGCTCTTGATTGGCTGGGTTTCTTCGCGCGCAGCGGTTATGGCCTCCATCTGCGCCGCGATTTCTTGCTTGTCAGCCGCCTCGCCTTGCAACAGCGCTTCGGTGAAAATCAGATCCTCCGGTGCGCCGCAATGGCGATATGCATAGTTCATGTCGGCGTTCGACAGCACCAACTGGTCTCCCTTGCGATCGATTGCACGCGCCTCGATCAGGACATCCTTGGTTTCCCGGCCATAGGCCCCACCATTCATCCGAAGCGCACCGCCAATCGTGCCGGGTATACCTCTCAGAAAGGTTAATCCTCCGATAATATTATCCAGCGC
>JABDJG010000467.1 GCA_013002595.1 Hyphomicrobiales bacterium
GTGCAGGTCGGCGCCATCCAGAGGTTCAGACGATGCAACTGCCAGCCGTCTTGGTGCTTGGCCCGGCAACTCCGTTCGGGTGCGCTTCGCTGATTAACCGGAAATTCAGAGCGCGAGGGTAGGTTGCCGTATCCGTATTCCAGGAATCAAGAGCACGATCGGGTTAGATTGAACCAATCTAACCCGTGAATCGTCCTCTATCATATTGACGACGATCAGGTTTATCGTTTTTGATTGTTTCAATCAAAAACGATCCTGATCTAGGCATTGGAGCCAGACAAACCATGGGCGCCGCAAAAGTTTTATCGATCGCAGGATTTTCGGTCATTTCCGGTTTGATCGGCCTTGGAATGATGGCAGAGCGAAACAAAACGCCGGAAGAACGGGCTGCTTACGCGATCAAAAAAATGGCCAAGGCCGCAGACGAAATGAAAGGCAGCCGGGTTCATCGGAATGTTGTCTTCGACGGTTATGACGTGTCCGGCCAGTCATTCACTTATCACTACACGCTGACCCATATCATTGACGGCAAGTACAATGGCGCAGACAAAGCGCGCATAGCACAACTGATGCACCAGCAGGTATGCAGCGACAGACGCATGAAACGGTTTCTCAGGGCCGATGGCGTGATCAGGTATTCCTACAGAGGCAAGGACGGTGCAGACCTCTTCACGATCGCATTCGACGATGCACTGTGCGGGCTCAAGAGCTGACGCGCCGTGCGAGCCTTTCGATGTCCTCCCGGCGGCGGTAGCATCTGCAATCGGGAATAGCCAACGGTATGCGATGGATGCGCGACGAACGCTTGTGGCACACATCCCCCCGTATCGCAATCAGCCTCAGAAGGTGCGCAGTCACGTTGGGACCGGTCACCCTTCGGGGATACCCAGCTAACCCGCGTGGCCGATCAATATTCCGGCTCCAAAGACGATGAAGCCGCCGACGGCGATCTGGAAGGCGGCGCGCAGGAACGGGGTGTCCATATATTTGTAGCGCACCCATGAGATCGCCCACAATTCGACGAAGACGATCAGTACCGCCAGCACGGTGGCGGTCCAGAAATCGTTGATCAGGTAGGGCAGGGTATGACCCAGCCCGCCGACCGCCGTCATGATGCCGGCTGCCATGCCGCGGATCATCGGGTGGCCGCGTCCTGTCAGCTCGCCATCGTCCGACAGCGCTTCGGCAAAGCCCATCGAGATGCCGGCACCGATCGAGGCGGCCGTGCCGACCAGGAACGTCTGCCAGGTATCGTGGGTTGCAAAGGCAGCCGCAAACAGCGGCGCCAGCGTCGAGACCGAGCCGTCCATCAGCCCTAACAGGCCCGGCTGGATGACCTGCAGCAGGAACAGCTGCTTTTCGGCATCCTGTTCCGCGATCTTTGCATCCGCCGTCAGATGCTTTTCGCCCAGCTTGCCGGCGAGCGATTCATGGTCCTTTTCTTCCTCGGCCAGTTCCAGCAGCAGCTTCTTGACGTCGTCATCCTCAGAGCGTTCAGCCGCCTGCTTGTAGAACCGGTAGTTCTCCAGCTCCATCACCTCGGCCCGCTTGCGCACCGTTTCCAGGCTGAGGTGCTTCATCAGCCAGGCCGGCTGGTGCTTGACGAAGCCGGCAACATCGGAGCGCCGGATCAGCGGAATATGGTCGCCGAACTTGGCGACATAGGTCTCGGTCAGCCGCCGCCGGTGCTCGTGCTCTTCCTCGGCCATGTCGATGAACACCCGGGCAGATGCCGGATACTGTTCCTGCAGCGCATTGGCAAAGCTGGCATAGGTGCGCGCATCATCGTCCTCGCTGGAAATCGCCAGGGCAATGATTTCTTGTTCGGTCAGATCTGAAAAAGGCTTCATATGGCGTTCTTGTTCACTGGAAAGGAGCTTTATTGTCGTTTGGAACGATTCTAGGCGATCTGCCGATCAATATCCACCGGCCATGCGCGTTTTGGCCGCTTGACGGGCATCGCAGGCAGTGTCAAACACCGCGCCATGACCGACACCGCGCACATTCGCAACTTTTCCATCATTGCCCACATCGACCACGGCAAATCGACCCTTGCCGACCGGCTGATCCAGGTGACCGGCGGGCTGACCGACCGCGAGATGAAGGAACAGGTGCTCGACAACATGGAGCTCGAGCGCGAGCGCGGCATCACCATCAAGGCCCAGACCGTGCGCCTCGACTACAAGGCCAACGACGGTGAGACATATCAGCTCAACCTGATCGACACCCCCGGCCATGTCGACTTTGCCTATGAGGTCAACCGTTCGCTTGCCGCCGTTGAAGGCTCATTGCTGGTCGTCGATGCCTCGCAAGGCGTCGAGGCCCAGACGCTCGCCAACGTCTACCAGGCGATCGACAACGACCACGAGATTGTCCCGGTCCTCAACAAGATCGACCTGCCGGCTGCCGAACCCGACCGGATCCGCACCCAGATCGAGGATGTCATCGGGCTTGATGCCTCCGATGCCGTCGAGATTTCGGCCAAGACCGGCATCGGCATTGAAGATGTGCTGGAGGCCGTTATCACCCGCCTGCCAGCGCCCGGCGGTGATCTGGACAAGCCGCTCAAAGCCATGCTGGTCGACAGCTGGTATGATGCCTACCTCGGCGTCGTTGTCCTGGTCCGGGTCATCGATGGTGAGCTCAAAAAGGGCCAGCGCATCAAGCTGATGTCGACCGATGCCAACTACCTGGTCGACCGGGTCGGCATCTTCCGGCCCAAGCAGGAAATGCTCGCCAAGCTCGGCCCCGGCGAGATCGGCTTTTTCACCGCCGCGATCAAGCAGGTTGCCGATACCCGCGTCGGCGATACCGTTACCGATGAAAAGAAACAGTGCGCCGAGGCGCTGCCCGGTTTCAAGCCGGCCCAGCCGGTGGTTTTTGCCGGGTTCTTTCCCGTCGACAACGCCGAGTTCGAAGACCTGCGCGAGGCGATGGGCAAACTGCGCCTCAACGATGCCAGCTTCATGTTTGAGATGGAGACATCGGCCGCTCTCGGCTTCGGCTTCCGCTGCGGGTTCCTGGGGCTGCTCCACCTGGAGATCATCCGCGAACGCATCGAGCGCGAGTTCAATGTCGAACTGATCACCACCGCACCGTCGGTGATCTATCACCTTTATATGAACGATGGCTCGATGATCGAACTGCATAATCCGGTCGACATGCCTGATGTCGTCAAGATCGATCACATCGAGGAGCCCTGGATCACCGCCACCATCCTGGTGCCGGACGAATATCTCGGTGCGGTTCTCAAACTGTGCGAAGACCGCCGTGGCCGCCAGACCGAGCTGACCTACGCGGGCTCGCGCGCCATGCTGAAGTACGAATTGCCGCTCAACGAGGTGGTGTTTGATTTCTACGACCGCCTCAAGTCGGTCAGCCGCGGTTATGCCAGCTTCGATTATCAGCCGCTCGACTATGAGACCGGAGACCTGGTCAAGATGTCGATCCTGGTCAATGCCGAGCCGGTCGATGCCCTGTCGATCATCGTCCACCGCGGCCGGTCCGAACAGCGCGGCCGGGTCATGTGCGAAAAGCTGAAAGATCTGATCCCGCGGCATCTGTTCAAGATACCGGTCCAGGCCGCGATCGGCGGCAAGGTCATCGCCCGCGAAACCATTGCCGCCCTGCGCAAGGACGTGACCGCCAAGTGCTACGGCGGCGATGTCTCGCGCAAGCGCAAGCTGCTCGACAAGCAGAAGGAAGGCAAAAAGAAGATGCGCCAGTTCGGCAAGGTCGACATTCCGCAGGACGCCTTCATCGCCGCGCTGAAGATGGAAGAGAACTAGGACCTGTGGATGTCACATGTCACCACCCATGCCGAATTCGATGCCACATCCTGGCATGACAATTATCTCTATGGTCTGAAGATCGACATCGGTGACATCGAGGCCGGCGACTGGCGCAGCGACCTTGTGCTCGACATCGATCACATTACCGAATGGGTCAAGGGCGACGACGGCACCATCGGGTTCCAGGTTGCGCCAGCAACATTGGTGTTTCACCACGTCACCGACCTGAAACTGGCCATTGATTGGGGTGACAGCAGTCACCGGACCGCGCTTCACGAGGCCTCGATTGACTACATCGAGCGCCGGCAGATTGCCGACCAGCAGATTTGCCTCGACCGGCCCTATTTTCGCTGGCGCATGGCGCTCAATTGGCCGGCTGGTGGTGAAATCTCGTTCGGCGGCTCCGGATATACCCAGACTTTGCGTTGTGACCCGGTCCTTAATGACGAACAGAAGCTGCCGGTCAATCAGCGCAAATCGCTCGGCGGCGCTGGCTGATGCCATTGACCCGCCTCACCAGCAACGCGGCTTTACTGCTCACGCTGACCGCGTTGATCTGGGGCGGCAATGCGGTCGCCGGCAAGTTTGCCGTCGGTCACATCTCGCCGTTGCTGCTGACCTGCGCCCGCTGGACCGTGGCGGCCGCTATCCTGCTGGTGTTCGCCCATCGCCATCTGCGCACCGACTGGCCGGTGATCCGGGCCAGGCTGCCGTTTCTGTTCGTCATGGGCGCGCTCGGCTTTGCCACCTTCAATGGCCTGCTCTACACCTCGCTCAAGTACACCACGGCCATCAACGTGACCATCCTGCAGGCCGGCATGCCGATGTTCATCTTCTTCCTCAACTTTGTGGCTTTTCGGACAAGGCCGCACTGGGGACAGATCGTCGGTTACACCCTGACACTGGTTGGTGTCCTGCTCACCGCCGCAGCCGGTGATTTTTCGACGCTTGCCGGGCTCGACATCAACCGCGGCGATCTCATCATGCTGGTTGCCGCGCTAATCTATGCCGGTTACTCGGTAGCGGTCGTAACAAAACCCAAGGTGCATTGGTTGAGCTTTCTGACCACGCTGATTGCATCGGCCGCGATCGTCAGCATCTGCATGGCTTTGTATGAGGCGACCACGCCGCAATTCATCTGGCCAAGCACCACAACCGGCTGGACAATCGTCGCCTACACGGCGATTTTCCCCTCGATCGTTGCCCAGGGGTTCTACATCCGCGGCATCGAGCTGATCGGCGGCAACAAGGCCGGCCTGTTCGTCAATCTGGTGCCGATCTTTGGCGCGCTGCTTTCGGTCCTTTTGTTGGGCGAAGCCTTTTACCTCTATCACCTGGTCGCGCTTGCCCTGGTGATCGGCGGCATCTTGCTGGCGCAGCGCCTGCAGCGCCAACCTTGATCGTGCCGCAATGTTTGGTTTAATTTGACGTCGAGATGCATTACGTCAATTTAATCGCCATGGCAGCGATGGCCGCCACTGCTTTTGTTGCCCCGGCCCATGCGCGCCCGTCCGGCCTGGACGCGCTCAGCGGCCTGTCGCTTTACCGCGCGATTGCCCGCACCGAAGCCCTGATCCAGGGTGTTCCCTACAGCCTGGTCGATGCCGTCATGTGGATCGAGAGCCGCTATGACCCGCATGCAACCGGCGGTGTCGGTGAAATTGGTCTCATGCAGATCCGTCCGCCGACGGCAAGATTGCTGGGCTTTCGCGGTACGCTCGGTGAGTTGCGCAGGCCGCGCATAAATATCCGCTTGGGGACGCGTTATCTGGCCGGCGCCTGGCGTCTGGCCAAGGGCGACATCTGCACCACCGTCATGAAATACCGCGCCGGTCATGGTGAGCACCGCTTTTCGGTCCGCTCGGTCGAATATTGCAAGAAGGTGCGCAAGTACATGCGTGGCGGCGGCTATCAGTTGACCGGCACGGTGCCCAAACCGACATTCGGTTTCAATACCGGCAACGCAAAACGCTTCGGCAAGGGTTTCGTCCGCGCCCCCAGGACGCCCGGCTGTTATGCCCGCGTCGTGCAACCGGGCGCGCGTTTCGGCGCCTGTATTCCGTTGTCCAAGTTATTGAAGAAGGGGCTGGTTGTCCGGGTAACGCGGCCAATCAAGCGCAAGAAATAAACAACCCCGCGCCCGTGCTGGAATTGTCACCGCACTCTATTTCGTATGCCTGTTGGCCGGCTGTTCGAACGCAAACAATTCACTGGCAAAACCTATCGGTGACTTGTAGCCTTCGGCTGATTAGTAGAACTGGGATTGAGTCGGTGGGCACATAGGCAATTCTCAATCCTGCGGCTGGGGAAATAGATTGCGTTTCGCGAGTGACACGCAAAGGACGGGCTGGGCGGCCTTCATAACAGGGGCCGTATTGCTCACTGGCGGCCAGGCCTTGGCGCTGGAGTGTCTCGATATACCCGGCGCCAGGCACGATCCGGCGCTTGATGCCTCTGCGGCCGATCAGAGTTACGGACGGCTCTTCCCGGCGTTCAAGTCACAAGACAAGGCCGAAAAAGTCGTCCGCAAACTGCCCATCGATCGGCTGGTTGGCAAACGGCTTGCGGTCAAAGGTGGCGCCGGCGAGGCCCGCCTGGCCCTGACCGGGGACGGTGCCACCACGATCACCGTGCGCACCGCAGGCAGTGTTGCCAGGCACACCGCGCCATCGATGCTCGCCGGTCTCGACAACGCGGCCTACAACGGCAAGCTTGCCAGGACCTTGTTTTCGCTCGGCATTGCCTGGAAGGATTTCGCCGCGCCGGCGGTGCCGGCGATCGATTTCGGGCAAATCCCGGCAACGCCGACCATTGCCAGCATCGCCAGAACGACGCTCGAACTCAAAGGCAAACCCAGCGTCGAGCGCAGCCAGACCGTCGATTACGCCTGCAGCAGCGAAGCAGCCTATATCGGTGACCCGGCACAATTGTCTTCCGTGGTTGTGTTGAAGGGCACGATCCGCGCCACCCAGCTGACCACCACGACGACCACCGATACCGTGCTCGATCTCACTATCAACGACGTGGTTGAGCAACAGAGCGTCAGCTACGGCGACCTGGTTGCCCTGCTCGGCAGCTATCCTGAAC
>JABDJG010000103.1 GCA_013002595.1 Hyphomicrobiales bacterium
TGTGCCCTTTGAGAAGGACATCATTGGGCCATTTCAAGGATAGATCGCTATCCGTTCCAAGAACGTGCGCAGCGAGATCGTAAACCGCCAGGGACGTGACAAAACTCAGCTGTGACAGCGAGGCCAGCGGCGCATCGGGGGTAAAAAGCAGCGTCGAATACAGATTGCCCGGCTTGGATACCCAATGTCTGCCCTTGCGGCCGCGGCCGGCAGACTGGACATTTGCGCGTATCCATAATGGACCGCGCTCGCCGGATTCACACAGGCGCTGAGCGTGTGCATTGGTGGAATCGACCACGTCGAGTTCGACAAGTCGTCTCGCCGCCATACTAGGGCCTGTGGACAATTGAGGTTGCGGTGCTGGCGTGGCCCATTTTGTCTGTGGCCAGCTTTGAGTGGCGCCGATGGGTCGCCCCCTTCGAGCCGCTCAAAGTGATGTCCGCAGGCAAAATGGGCCGCGTCGTTGCACGATTTGACCCGGTTGGCCCATCTTCAGGGGTGTTCGTCGTCGAATATGCCAGCATGTCCTTCCTCCTCACACCCCTAAACCTGAACCAATCGGGTCAAACCAGCGCCACAACCTCAATCGTCCACAGGCCCTAGGACGCCCGCTCTCGTGTTGCTTCAATCAATGCGTTCGTTGCAATTTCGATGGCGCCGAACTGGTTCGGCGAGTCCAATCCGTGTATCCGCTGTATATCTCTTCCGATTGCCGAAGAAATCAACCAGGCATCTCCACGCGGGTTGCACTCCAGCATATAATAAACGCCGGTTTCCGCCTCGCGCACAACGTCGCAACCCAGAAGCGGCACTTCCGGCAGCGCCCGGTGTGCGGCCTCGGCAACCGCAATCGCACCTGCATCGTCGGTCTCAACATAGGACGATGAGCGTTTGTTGGAAACAATTGATATGCCGCCGCCGGCGACATCGAACTTCCATTTCTCCTCCAGCGGCGGAAAGTCGTGGGATTGCTCGATATGCCAGGCAAGGATGCATTTGCCCAGAAACGTCACGATCCGGAAATGGTACGGCCAGCGCCCGGTATAGATGAAGCGTTGCGCCATCAACGGTGCCTCATGGATCGGATGTTCGGACGGAAAGTCTTCCGGCGGCTTGTAACGCACCCGGTGCGTGCGGGTGATGAAGATTTCCGATCCCTTGCGGCCGAGCTCGGGTTTGACCACCACATAAGGCCCCCAGTAGTCCGGATCGAGGCTGATCCCCGGCGTCACCCGCACCCATTCGGGCACCGGCACACCTTTGGCCGCCATGCGCTCGTACTGATAGCCTTTGGGATATTCCTCCCCTACCAGCACCGTGCCGCCGCGCGGCCTGAAGTGCTTGAACGGCATCGGCGCAACGGTCAGCGAGGGCGCCGAATAGGCCTTATCGGCCTCAGCCCAGTCCTTGTCCTTGGTCCCGGCAATGAACACAGCGATATCGTCCGTGCGCGCATGGATGCGCCGGGCGATTTCCGCGTAATCCTCAGGATCCTGCTTGGTCTTTTGATGGACCAGGATCAGATGCTTCATTAAACGAACAATCCATAGGTTTCAGTAATTTGCGGGCGTGTTCTGACCTATTTGCCAGCCAATGTCACGCTTCATGCCGGTCGCGCCACATGTCCCAGCCGTTGCGCAGCTTCACGCCGATGTCGAAAAACGGCCGAGGCGGCCGAGTGTTTGGCGTGCCCAGGCTGGCCATGTCCTCCAAAAGCGGATTGTCGACCTCGCACGCCATGTCCGCTGCCAGCATGCCGGACATTGTGCCCTGGGTGACGCCAATCGCGTTCTGGCACACGGCACTGTAAACGTTCGATGCGATGCGGCCGAAGCCGGGTGCATGGTTGTAGGACAGGCATACGAAACCGGTCCAGGTATGGTCGATCGTGACGTCCGGCAGCATCGGGAAGCGCTCGGCGAACAACCGCTGGTGCCTGACCTTCACCCGCTGCTGCTCTTCGAGACTGACCTTCAAGGACGGGCAGTAGTTGATGTCCTGGCGGATCAGGATGCGCCGGTCCTTTGTATAGCGCATGGTGATCGACACAAACGCATTGACCGGCGTCACGCCCCATTGCTCCAGCGAGCCATAGGCCTTCTGCTCGTCAACGCTGAGCGGCCGGGTCAGGCTGGCATGGGCGTGAAACGGGATCAGCTTTTGCTTGTAGAAGCCGAATTCCTCGGTGAACGCATTGGTCGCCAGGATCATCTGCGGTGCATAAAGACTGCCTGCCGGGGTTTTTAGTCGGATGCCGTTGTCCTGCGAGAACTCGATGACCGGCGAGTTCTCGTACAATGTCACATTGCCCGGCAGGTTGTCGGCCAGCCCGCGCGTCAGTGCGGCCGGGTTCATCAGCACGCAACCGGGCGTATAGATCGAGGCATGGAAGTGCTCGGTGCCGAGCTTTGCCGCCGTCTCAGCGCCATCCAGCCACTCGAACGGTTCATCCAGCGAACTCAGCATCTCGGCCATCGGCTCAAGGTACTTTTCACGTCCCTTGCCGGTCACAGCTGTCTGAAACTTGCCCGGCCGCGACCAGTCGCACTCGATGCCGTGGGCCTCGACCAGCCCTTCAAGGTGATCGATCGCTGCCCGCGACAGCCGCATATAGCGATGCGCCCCCTGCAGCTGCGCCTGGGCCGATCCGGTCACATGCGGAATATCGATGCCAAACCCGGAATTGCGTGCCGATGCATTCTCGCCCATGACGCCTGCATCGATGATGGCGATCGCGTCCGACGGCCTGTTCTCGGCCAGCCGCCGGGCGGCCGCCAGCCCCGCATAACCGCCGCCCAGCACCAGCCAGTCGGCCCGCTGATCGCCGGCAAGCGCGGCATTGGGTGTCCGCTCGGGCAGGATCACATTCCAGCCGTTGGTCTTGTCGTTCTGCGGAAGCCGTTTGATCCGAACCATAGCGCGCGCACTTTCGCTCAGCGCAATTGAGTTGGCAAGGTGTCGCAATTGCGCATGTTTAAGGCGCATCATTGAGTTGACGCATGCAGGTTGCCCGTGTCATCAATCGAATCCGACGGTGCCCCAAATCCGAACGGTGCGGGGCCGAGAAAGGGAACACGGTGAGGACGACCCAATCAGGGGCCAAATCCGTGACTGCCCCCGCAACTGTGAGCGGTGAGGGTTGATGGCAAAAAGCCACTGGACAACCGGGAGACCGGAGACCGGGAAGGCGCCATTCACCCCGATGACCCGCAAAGTCAGGAGACCTGCCGTCAGACGAACCGGGCAAACGGGCGGGACCGTTGCTCAAAACCTGATGAGCCATCACGGAGGGTGTATCCGCTCATGACAACGAACCAGATTGCACTAAGCCATATCTCCATCAAGCAGCGCGTTATTGCCGGCCTTGTCTGCACGACACTGGGTCTCGGCATGATCATCGGCGTCGGTTTTGCCGGTGCCCATACCATGCACAACGCTGCGCATGATACGCGCCACGCCGTCGGCTTTCCCTGCCACTAGGGGCTAGCCTGCACAAGCGCTGACACCGGCTGCAAGGGCCGGCCTGGCACTATTGGAGATATCAATGATCACCCGCGTATTGTTCGCCGCGATCCTGGCTGGGATTGCCGCCGGCCTTGTCATGTCGGCGATCCAGCATGTCAAGGTCACACCGCTGATCTTGCAGGCTGAGGCCTTCGAGGCTGGTCCGGCAGCAACGAATTCCGACGGCCACGACCACGATCATGGTGACGAAGCCTGGGCGCCGGCGGATGGTTTCGAGCGCACCGCGTTCACCGTTATCGCCAATATCGTGACCGGCGCCGCCTTTGGCCTGGTGCTGGCCGGCGCCGCCCTCTTGACCGGCCTTCAGATCACAACCGCCAACGGCGCCCTGTGGGGCCTGCTGGGCTTTCTGGCCTTCACGCTGTCACCGTCTGCCGGGCTGCCGCCCGAACTGCCCGGCATGCCGGCCGGCGATCTGCTGGCCCGCCAGGTCTGGTGGTGGCTTGCCGTTGCCGGCACTGCCGCCGGGATCTATCTCCTGTTCATCATCAAGTCCTGGGGCTTCAAGGCGCTCGGCATTTGCGTCATCGCCCTGCCCCATATCGTCGGCGCGCCACATGCCGCCGACACCACCAGCAACGTGCCGGCAGCCCTTGCCACGGCCTTTGCCGCCAATTCCATTGCCACGGCAGCGGTCTTCTGGATCGTGCTCGGCGTCCTGCTCGGCTACATGCTGAGCCGCACAGTAACCCGCAACGAGGCCACCCAATGACCCCGCAGAAAATCCCCGCAACCGTCATCACCGGCTTTCTCGGCGCCGGCAAGACGACGCTCGTCCGCCACATGCTGGAAAACGCCGATGGCCGCCGCATCGCTCTCATCATCAATGAATTCGGCGACGTCGGCGTTGACGGCGACGTCCTGAAAGGCTGCGGCGATGATCTGTGCAACAAGGACGACATCGTCGAACTGGCCAACGGCTGCATCTGCTGCACCGTGGCCGATGATTTCATTCCGACCATGCAAAAGCTGATCGAGCGCGACGACGCGCCCGATCACATCGTTATCGAGACCTCCGGCCTCGCCCTGCCGCAACCGCTGGTCAAGGCGTTCAGCTGGCCGGAAATCCGCTCAAAGGTCACCGTCGATGGCGTCGTTGCCGTGGTCGATGGCCCGGCGCTCGCAGAAGGCCGCTTTGCCCACGACGAGCACGCCATCGATGCCCAGCGCCAGGCCGACCCGGAGCTTGATCACGAAAGCCCGCTGCATGAACTGTTCGAGGACCAGCTCGGCTGTGCCGACATGATCCTCATCAACAAGTCCGATCTTCTGGAGAAAGGCGCCATCGACAAGCTCACAGCTGAACTGAAACCGGAAATCCGCGACGGCGCCCGCCTGGTGCCAACCCGCCACGGCCGCATGGATGTCACCGCCCTGCTCGGCATGAACTCAGCCGCCGAAGACGATCTCGACACCCGCAAGTCGCACCACGAGTTGCACGGCGAGGAAGATCACGACCACGACGATTTTGAGACCTTCATCGTCGAACTTGGCGAGGCCGGTGACCGCGATGGCCTGATGGGACGCATCGAAACCGCCATCAAACAGCACGACATCCTGCGTATGAAAGGCTTTGTGGCCTTGAAGGACACCCCGGCCCGCCTGCTGATCCAGGCCGTTGGCCCGCGTGTCAACAGCTACTTCGACCGCCCGTGGACCGATGACGAGGCCCGCCGCTCTTCGCTGGTGGTGATCGGCCTCAAGGGTCTGGATGAAGCCGCGATCTCTGCTGCGCTCCAGGGTTAGGAACCAAGGCGATGCACTTGCTCGCCACACAGACCGGCGTCATCGATGACAATGCCGAGGCGGTAGACCTCGCCCAGAGCCCGGGCGACATCGTTGTCATCTCCGCTGCAGATTCCGAATTGGCCAGCCTTGCCCGCGCCCATGATGCCATCGCCGGCGACAAGCCGTCCCTGCGCCTCGCCAATCTGATGGCGCTCGGCCACAACCTGTCCGTTGACACCTATATCGAAACAACACTCGCGCACGCCAAGCTGATCATTGTGCGGTGTCTGGGCGGTCTGAGCTACTGGTCGTACGGCATCGAGCAGCTGATCGACCTGGCCCGCGACAGGTCCATCAAGCTTGCCCTGTTGCCCGGCGGCGCCGATCCTGATCCGGACCTGACCAGCCAGTCGACAATACCTGGCGATGCCTGCGAGCGCCTGCGCCAGTATTTCGCCAATGGCGGCCCGGCCAATGCTTCCGGGCTCCTCAGCTTGTGCGCCGCGCTGCTCGATCACCCGGTTGAGGCAAAGCCGCCGCAAGCTTTCGCGGCCTCTGCGCTTTATTGGCCAGATCATGCAGCACCGGACCTTGCCACGGTCAAACGGCATTGGCAGGCAGGTGCGCCTGTCGTTGCCATCACCTTTTACCGCTCACTCATCGAAGGCGGCCTCACTGCCCCGGTCGATGCGCTTGTTGCCGCCCTCACCGCTCGTGGCCTCAATCCGCTGCCGATGTTCATTTCCAGCCTGAAGGATGCCGCATCGGCGATGTGCATTGCCGAAAACCTTCGCGCCGAACCGCCATCGGCCATCCTGAACGCCACCGGCTTTGCCGTTGCCAGCTTTGATCGCGGCGACCAGCCCAACCCGTTCACCGAATTCGACTGCCCGGTGCTCCAGGTCGTCTTTTCCGGCACCGGCGAGGACGCCTGGCGTGCCAACCCGCAAGGCCTGCCGGCCCGCGACCTGGCCATGAACATCGTACTGCCCGAACTTGACGGCCGCCTGATGACCCGCGCCGTTTCGTTCAAGGCCGATAGTGAGCGCCATGCGGCAACCCAGTGCCGGATCGTCACCTACAAGCCGGTGCCCGACCGGATCGATTATGTTGCTGACTTGGCGGCCAACTGGTCAATCTTGCGCCGGACACCGGCAGAAAAGCGCAAGATCGCCATCATCCTGGCCAACTACCCCAACCGCGACGGGCGCATCGGCAATGGTGTCGGCTATGACACGCCGGCCAGCACGATTTCGATCCTCGATGCGCTCAAAGATGAAGGCTATGCGCTTGAGGAGATCCCGGAAACCGGCAATGCTCTCATCGAAGAATTGCAACGAGGCCCAACCAATTCAGGCACAAATGCCGGCAAAGCCAGTGCGGCGCAATTGCCGCTCGATCAGTACCTCAGCGCCTTTGCGCTACTGCCCGAACAGATGCGCAACGAGATCACCGGCCGCTGGGGCGATGCGGCCGGCGATCCCTTCATCTCGGACGGCGCGTTCCAGCTGCCGGTGATCCTGCGCGGCAACATCGCCATCGCGATCCAGCCGGCGCGCGGCTACAACATCGATCCCAAGGAGACCTATCACGACCCGGCGCTGGTCCCGCCACACGGCTATCTCGCCTTCTACATCTGGCTGCGCCAACACTTTGGCGCCCATGCGGTGATCCACAACGGCAAACACGGCAACCTGGAATGGCTCCCCGGCAAGGCGGTAGGTCTCGCCAAGACCTGCTATCCTGAAGCTGCCCTCGGCCCGATGCCGCAGCTCTACCCGTTCATCGTCAATGACCCCGGTGAGGGCACGCAAGCCAAGCGCCGCACCAGCGCCGTCATCATCGATCACCTGACCCCGCCGCTGACCCGGGCGGAAAGCTATGGCCCGTACCGCGATCTCGAAGCCCTGGTTGATGAGTACTATCTCGCAATTGGCCTCGACCAACGTCGCCTGACCGAACTCAAACGCCAGATCCTCGACCTGACCAGATCGAGCGGCCTCGACCAGGATGCCGGCATTGCCGATGAGACCGGCGATGCGGCCCTGCAGAAACTCGACACCTATCTGTGCGACCTCAAAGAAGCCCAGATCCGAGACGGCCTGCACATCCTCGGCCAAAGCCCTGAAGGCCAGCAGCAAACCGACCTCATCGTCGCCCTCGCCCGCTCGCCCAGGAACCTCGGCGAGGCAGGAGACCAATCGCTGATCCGTGCCCTGGCCGATGATCTGGAGCTGGGCTTCGATCCCTTCACCGCCACGCTCGGCGAGCCCTGGGCCGGGCCGAAACCGGAGGAGCTTGCAAGCCTCACACCCGACCCCTGGCGCACCAATGGCGATACGGTGGAGAGGTTGGAATTACTGGCTCAGCAACTCGTTGCCTCACCCCTCTCTCCATCTCTCCCCCCTGACGGGGGAGAGGGCGACAGTGGCCCGACCGATAGATCCCCTCTCCCCTCCAAGGGGGGAGGGTTAGGGAGGGGGGTCGTTGCCACAAGCGCAACGCTCAAATCAAGGGCACGCGCCCTGCGCAAAGCCGCCACCGAACCGGAAAAACGCCTGTGGTTAAAACTACGCGCGAACCGTTTCCAGGGTCTGCAATTCTATCGTCAAAAACCCGTCTCCGGCTACATCGCCGATTTCCTGTGCCCTGCTGTCTCACTCATCATAGAAGTTGATGGCGCCACACACAGTACCGACGCAGAGCTGGCCTACGATCAAAAACGGGAGTGCGTATTGAGGGACCAAGGCTACTCGGTTCTCCGCTTCACCAACGAACAGGTGATGAAGGAGCTTGAAGGCGTGCTCAAAACCATCTCAGCATACTTGGCAACCGCTGCTCCCCCCTCTCCAACTCTCCCCCCAAAGGGGAGAGAGGGCGATCTGTACACTGCTGATAGGTTCCCTCTCCCCTCCCAGGGGGGAGGGTTAGGGAGGGGGGTCGTGCCGCCGGGAGAGGCCTCCGCCGCCGTCCTCGACACCATCAACACACAAATCCGCCCGGCCCTGCAATCCTGTGGTCCGACCGAACTCACCAACCTCATCGCCGGCCTCGATGCCCGTTTCGTTGCGCCCGGCCCGTCTGGCGCCCCGACCCGCGGCCGGCTTGATGTCCTGCCGACGGGCAAGAACTTTTATTCCGTCGACAACCGCGCCGTGCCGACCCCGACCGCCTGGACGCTGGGTGAGCGCTCGGCGGCCGAAATGCTGACCCGCCACTTCCAGGACCATGGCCGCTATCCCAAAGCCCTCGGTCTGTCGGTCTGGGGCACCTCCAACATGCGCACCGGCGGCGATGACATTGCCCAGGCGCTTGCCCTCATCGGCGCAAAGCCGCAATGGGACCCGGCCAGCTGGCGTGTCACCGGCTTTGAGGTGACGCCTTTGGCCAAACTTGCCCGCCCGCGCATCGATGTCACCTTGCGCATCTCCGGTTTCTTCCGCGATGCCTTTCCGGCCCAGATCGAACTGTTCGACAAGGCGGTGCGCGCCATCGCCGGACTGGATGAATCGGACACCGACAACCCGATCGCTGCCCGGGTCCGCGTCGAGACCGCCGAGTTGACCGCCGCCGGCATGCCCGAGGCCGATGCTGCCCATCTGTCGGGCTTTCGCATCTTCGGCTCCAAACCGGGTGCCTATGGCGCCGGCCTCCAGGCGCTGATCGATGAAAAGCTGTGGACCGAGCGCGCCGATCTTGCCGCTGCCTATATCACCTGGGGTTCTTATGCCTACGGCAAGGCGGCCAACGGCACGCGGTCTGAGGAAACCTTCACCCGCCGCCTAAAGCGGATCGAGGCCGTTGTGCACAACCAGGACAACCGCGAACACGACCTGCTCGACAGCGATGACTATTACCAGTTCGAGGGCGGCATGACGGCAGCCGTCGAGGCCACCTCCGGCAAGCTGCCGACCGTCTACCACAACGATCACTCGCGCCCCGAGCGCCCGCTGACCCGCACGCTGGAAGAAGAAATCGGCCGCGTCATGCGCTCGCGCGTTGCCAACCCGAAATGGATCGCCGGCGTCATGCGGCACGGCTACAAGGGCGCCTTTGAGATCGCCGCCACGGTCGACTACCTGTTCGCCTTTGCCGCCACCACGGGCGCTGCCAAATCGCACCATTTCGATCTCGCCTATGATGCGTTCCTGGCCGATGAGACCGTCCATGACTTTCTGGCGCACAACAACCCGGCCGCCCTTGCCGAACTGGCCCGGCGTTTCGAAGAAGCGCTGACCCGCGGCCTTTGGACACCGAAGTCCAATTCGGCCTACTATCGCCTTGACACACTGAACCAAGAGACCGCGCCATGAGCAAAAAAACCGACCTGATGACCGACGAAGAACGCGCCGCCTATCACGCCGAAAAGATGAAGAAAAAGAAGGCCTCGCGCGACAAGATCATGGCGACCAAGACCGACAAGAAGGG
>JABDJG010000107.1 GCA_013002595.1 Hyphomicrobiales bacterium
GCCGAATTCGGGGTGGCCGGCGGTCTTCGAGCCGAGCTGGCGGAAATTCTTGATCTCGTCAATCGTCATGTCCTCGTAACCGAGGAGATAGAGGACCGAATACAAAAGCATGGAGCCATGGCCTGCCGACAGCACAAAACGGTCACGGTCGGGCCAATTCGGACTTTGCGGATCGCATTTGATGAACTGCGAAAACAGCACCGTGGCAATGTCGGCAGCGCCCATCGGCAATCCGGGGTGTCCGGACTTTGCCTTTTGGACCGCGTCCATGGACAGGGCCCGGATCGCGTTTGCCATCTGTTTGTGTTTAATCGGGTTGCCGGTGCCCGGCTTGCCGTTGGTCGCCTGTCGGCGCGCCGCGGCAGGGTCTGCAGGTGTCATAATGTATCCGCCCTGGAGCCGTCTAGCGTGAATGAAGATAGTTTCATGCCGACTCCGGATTTTCGCGGCCACAAATAGCACCAAGTCCGAACCTGTCAATGCTTCGCATCACAACCATGTGGATGGAGGGCCTAATTTGTTAAACTTGCAGGTCAGATGATGCGCGTGGTTGACGGTGCGGATTTCTTCATGCCTAATTCGCGTTGGAAGGGGCACTGGTGGATGCGGTTGACTGTGCATTGGCCGTGCGCGGCCAGGGGAGTAACATGTCGGATATACCGAAAATCGAAGATGCATTGAGGAAGTTTGAGTCGGCTTTGAATGGGCTCGAGGTTGCAATGGTGCGGGCCAAGGAGAGCCAGAAACAGTCTGAAGCAGTGAACGGAGAAGCCGCGGCGTTGCGCGAGGATCGCGCCCGCCTGGCCGAAGAGCTCGATCAGGTGCGGGCCAATGCCAACCGTCTTTTAGAGGCCAATACACAGGCCGAAACGCGGATTTCCAGCGCTATGGAGCGCATAAAGACCGTTCTGGGTGAGTAGGGCAAGGAGCAGATTTAAATGTCGCAGGTAGTCGTAACGGTCAATGGCCGGCCCTACACAATGCAGTGTGATGACGGCCAGGAAGAGCATCTGACCGAACTCGGGCAATTGCTCGACGATGAGGTCACCACGATCAAGGGATCGGTCGGGCAGGTCGGCGATATCCGCCTGTTGCTGATGTCGGGACTGGTCATTGCAGACCGGCTTTCCGATGCACTGAAGCGGATCGAGGACCTGCAGGACCAGGTCACGAGCTTGCGCGAATCACAGGCCGGCGAGGGTGGGCAGGACAGCCACGTCGAAGAACAGGTCAGCGCGCGGCTGATTGCAGCGGCCAACCGGCTGGAAGAGTTGGCCCAGGATTACCAGGAAACAAACTAGGGCCTGATTGCTGCGACTTTGAAAAATGGTAATAAAGTTAGCCGACAGCTTGTCGTAACCGGTGGCGATCCGCCTACGATGCTCCTGCCAATGCTGGTTAGAATGTCCGATATTCTGGGCGAACCGGAAGTGCCGCGGCTTGGCTGAAGAAGGGGCTTGGTGACCCCATCGC
Organism: Hyphomicrobiales bacterium; assembly: GCA_013002595.1. Taxonomy (GTDB): domain Bacteria; phylum Pseudomonadota; class Alphaproteobacteria; order Rhizobiales; family Aestuariivirgaceae; genus JABDJG01. The sequence continues at coordinate 1,474 of JABDJG010000107.1, forward strand.
GGCAAATGTCGGCGCGATGTTTGAGTGGCACCGTCTAAAATTCTGTTGTGTTTAGCGAGGCAGTTTGTGAGACGCAAATGCGAGCGCGCGCATCCTGGTCACTGTTCTTGTCAGGCTGCACCTGGTGACCCGGAACACGTGGCTGACCAATGAGAATGTAGACACCGATGGAGCAGCTTGCCTGATCTCATTTTGACGATTGAGATAGTCTTGGAGGGCGAGGTCATGTCTCAGAGGCGCCACACCGCCGGCCGGGTGGTCAAGAGCATTGAATCGGTTTTCTATGTATGGCGTGAACATGGTTCTGTAGTCCCTTTCTGCAGGTTTCACCGAATGTCTGATGAGTGCAGAATGGACCAGCGACATCAGCGCAGCGTCAGTGTCAGCGTGAAATTTGCGTGAAATCTTTTCAGTTCGTGCAAGATGCGCGAGCGTTGTAGGCTGGAAACACATCAAAACGGATTGACAGACAAACCAAACTCGCATGGAAAGCTTGAAGATCAACGTTCTAGGTGGCTTAGAGATCAAGGGCTCCGGCAAGAAGCCTCTGACGAGAAAGGCAAAGGCGGTTGCCGCCTACCTTGTGCTGCAACGTGGTCGGCCGCAATCACGCGAACAATTGGCTGCTCTTTTCTGGGAGAACAGCCCGCAGGAGCAAGCGCGGACAAATCTCCGCCAATGCCTATCTACTTTGAGAAAGCATTTTGAGGACGCGCTCATTGCCGATGCTGACGCGATACTCATCGATCCTTCCAACATCGATACCGATGTGGAGCGTTTCGAGGAATCGATTAACAGCGACGATCTCGAGGTGCTGACGCAAGCGATCAGACTATACAAGGGGGATCTGCTAGACGGTTTCGGCGTGAAGGAAGAGGCATTCGAGGCCTGGATCCGAGCAGAACGCGAGCGTTACCGAATGCTGATGGTAGACGGGCTCACTCGGCTTATCGGCCAGTGCGAGGCCACAAACGATGCCGGATCTGCCGTGCGATTCGCCACGCGTCTTCTGGCACTGGACCCGCTCAACGAGAATGTCCATCGCAGTCTAATGCGCGCCTATACGGCACAAGATAGATACGATGCAGCCCTAAAGCAGTTTGAAGTCTGTAAGGATATCCTGCGGCGGGACCTCGACGTGCAGCCTCAGCCAGAAACTCTTGCGCTCATTAAAGATATTCGGGCGCAGAGAAATGAGCTCGCCGCGCCTTTGTCGGTTCAGGAACACGACACCGGTTCCGGTCGTGCCAGCGGTACTGAAAAGAGCGGTTATACCCTGTCTGATCAGAGCAACGTCCGATACGTGCAATCGAGCGACGGTGTCAGCATTGCCTATGCCGACGTTGGTGAGGGGCATCCCATGGTGCTATTGGGCGGATGGATGACACATCTTGAAAAGGACTGGGACAGCCCGGTAATGCGTTACTTCCTGACCCATCTTTCTGAGAGCTTCAGACTGATTCGGATTGATCAACGTGGCCAGGGCATGTCTGACTGGACACATGTCGATATTTCATCTGAGAAGATGGTCGATGACGTTGAGTGCGTGATCGACCAATTTGACTTTCAGAAGGTTGCCATATTTGCCACCTCACAAGGAGCTGCGGTCTCTATTGCGTATGCTGTCCGGCATCCAGACAGGGTATCCCACCTGATTTTGCATGGTGGCTACGCCCGTGGCAGGTGCAGGCGCGGTGAACCTGGAGCGGCGGCAGAAAGCGAGGCTATGGTCACCCTCATTCGGCAAAGATGGGGTGCCGAAAATCCAGCATTTCGCCAATACATGACATCGCTCTTCATCCCAGACGCCAGCCAGGAAGACGCTAGCTGGTTCAACGACTTTCAAAGGACCTGTGGTCCGGGCGAAAACATGGCGCGCTTTCGGGAAATGTTCGATGAGATGGACATCTCCGAACTGCTGAGCCAGGTCCGCGTTCCAACACTCATACTGCATTGCACCGGCGATGCCGTTGCGCCGATATCAGAGGGCAAGTTCATGGCATCTCGAATTCCCGGCGCCCAGTTCATCTTGCTGGAAAGCAACAACCACATGATCTTCGAGAATGAGCCGGATTTCCCAAAATTCGTGCAAAGCATCCGGAATTTCATTCAGTAACGCTCACAACGTCCCAAAGTCCGTTATTGTCCTGCAAGGTGGGCGCAGGCAACGATCTCGACTTTCGCCTCAGGGATGAGAAGCGCCGAGACCACCACCGTCGCCCGGTTTGGATACGGCTGCTTGAAGTACTCACCATAGGCACGGTTCATGCCGTCCGCCTCGCTCGCGTCGGTGAGATAGACCAAGCACTGTGCGATATCGGCCATGGTGCCTCCAGCCGCCTGGATGGAGCCTTTTATGTTTTCCATTGTCTGCCGGGTTTGCTCTTCGATCGTACCGTTCACGAATGTGCCATTGGGGCCAATCGAGAGGTGGGCGGCGTAGAATATTTCACCAACCGGTGCGGTTACTGCCCAATTGAGCGGAACGTTGGGAGGAGCAAGCGGCGAGTCGACGTACTTCGGCATTTCGGCATCCCTTCACATTGGTGCGTAGTGGCTCAAACAGTATCTCTTCATGGAAACCTGGTGCTGTGCGAGCTGCAGCGTTACCCCCGTTAAAGGGAATGATAGCAGAATGGTGGAGTCGGATAAGCAGAAGGAACGAGGATCTGCATCTGTGCAAACCTTGCCCCCGAACAGGTGGTAGTTTTCGGGGATGCAGCACCTACTGTTCGATGCCAGTTCAAGTTTTGTCGCGGAAGTGAGAACGCCCGTGCGTTGACATCAGCCGAATGGCAGCTAATGGCAATTTTCCCCGTGCCGCGTCGGTGCCGGTTTGCACGGGTCATGTTTATGTGGCTTTTGCGTCTACGGCGCATTAAATATGCTCTCCGGCGGGCTGCCCGGTTCGTGATGGGACTTTTCCAGGGGCCTATGTCGATTCTTATGGGAGTTGTCCCTGTGCCTGACCGTGGTCTCGCACACACGGCGCCCACCTACGTTACGTAGGGAACCCGGAATCGAAACCCCACACGGCCATGGCGGCTTCGCCACTGTTGAGCAGGTTGAGAGTTATCGGGGATCTGGGTATGGCGACACGACAAACGGCAGACGAACTGTCCTGGATGAAGGCATCGCAGCGAAGCGCCGCCGCCAGGGCGCGCAAGCTTGCGCATGACGCCGCGGCCGGGCGTGCAAGCAGCAAGTTGGCCGAGGCGGGCGTGGAATTCGTCAAGCCGGCGCCCGGGGCGATAGTTTCGGGGTACCTGGCCTATCGCACCGAAATTGATATTATGCCGCTGATGCAAAGGCTGGCCGATCAGGGCTTCGAACTGGCGCTGCCGGTTGTGATCGAAATGGGCCAGCCGCTGGTGTTCCGCAAATGGGCGCCGGGCGATGAGACCGAGGCCGGCAAGCTTAACATCGACACACCGCTTGCCTCGGCGCCCGAAGTTGATCCGGATATGCTGCTGGTACCTTTGCTGGCGTTTGATGAACGCGGCTACCGGCTCGGCTACGGCGGTGGTTTCTATGACCGAACGCTTGAAAAACTGCGCAGCAAAAAATCGATCACCGCCGTTGGTGTTGCCTATGCAGGTCAACAGGTCGATTTTGTCGTACGCGGTATCGAGGACCAACCAGTCGATTGGATCCTCACCGAGAACGGCCCGATACGTCCGCGTGGCGGCTGAGCGCCATGCGGCTGGTGTTCTTTGGCGATATTGTCGGAAAGGCGGGCCGGACGGCCTATCTGGACCAGCTGCCGCAGCTGCGCGAGCGGCTGCGGGCCGATCTGGTGGTGGTGAACGGCGAGAACGCGGCCGGCGGCTTCGGGATCACCGAAGATATTTTTCGGGCGTTGCGCGATGCCGGCACCGATGTCGTGACGCTCGGCAACCATGCCTGGGACCAGCGCGAGGCGCTGACCTTCATCGGCCGCGAGCCGGCACTGCTGCGTCCGGCGAACTTTCCGCCCGGGACGCCGGGCAACGGCGCCGGGCTGTTTACAGCGGCCAACGGCAAGCAGGTGCTGGTGATGAATGTCATGGGCCGGATCATGATGGATCCGCTCGATGACCCGTTCGCAGCGGTCGAGCGCGAGTTGACCGCCTGTCCGCTCAAGGAGGTGTGCGATGCCTGCATCATCGACATGCATGCCGAGGCGACGTCGGAAAAGATGGCGATGGGCCATTTTGCCGACAGCCGCGCCAGCCTGGTGGTCGGCACCCATACCCATGTGCCGACCAGCGATCATCACGTCATGGCCGGCGGCACCGCGTATATGACCGATGCCGGAATGTGCGGCAGCTATGATTCAGTGATTGGCATGGACAAGGAAGAGCCGCTCAAACGGTTCTTGACCAAGGTGCCGAAGAACCGGTTCGCGCCGGCCGGTGGGCCAGCAACGCTGTCCGGCATCCTGGTTGAAACCGATGATGCAACAGGTCTTGCCCTGAACATCGCGCCAATCCGCGTCGGCGGCCAGCTGGAGCCGGCCTGGCCGGGGTTTTAGAGCACGACTCAAGATAAACCCATCATGCTCTAAATTTGAGTAGAAGTATTCCTGCTCGGTGAGCGGATTGTCGCCTTGCGAATTGCCTCGATGGCTCGTTTCCGCAGTTTTAACCCGCGCTTGGGGTTCACAGTTTCAACCCAGCCAATCTGGCCGAGCAGCTTTGCACGAAAGACCGGATCGGATAATCTTTCATCATCCGGTTTGGCGCACGCGTGAATGGTCGCCTTGATCTTGTCGAATTTTTCTCGTGTCACGTTGACATGCCGGTTCACAACGATGTTCGTAACAAGTTGTCTCGAACCAGCGGACATGATGTGGGTTTTGTGCGGATTTAAGGACAACCCTTCTTCATGGACAATTTGCGGGACAATGCCGAGTAACGTGGCACTTATCTGGAGATCACCAGAAAAACTGAGATCGTCCGCATATCGAGAGTAGTTCGCACCGATACTTCTAGCGAGGCCAGCTAGTCTACGGTCAAGTGCGAAAGCGACATGGTTTGCGAGGGCTGGCGATGTAGGGGCTCCCTGTGGCAGGTGGCGCTCACGGTATTGCGCCCGGTCTGCCGGGTTCAGGCGCTTGAGCAGCCGGTGCGGTGTTCGCGTCGTGCATAGTCCGGTTAGAAGTCCAGCCACCGTATTTGGATAACCAAGACACCGGAACAGTCCAAATACGCGGCCGGTGCCCACTGATGGAAAGAAATCCTTCAGGTCAAAATTGACCACGACCTGCTCACCTGCATGGCGGGCGGCGGCTCCAACACAGCATCGCCCGCGCACAAAACCGAATGCATCGTCATGTGTGGGTACTTTGTCCAGAATGCCACGAAGAATCTGGCGTTGAATGGATTTCAAAGCATGCTTGGGAGCCTCGATGAGGCGCAAGCCGCCCGACTTTTTGGGGTGCAACAAATAGTGATAGTGATTGACAGCAGCCACCTCATGGTTCTCGTGTCGCCCGATGGGGTCAGCGAGATAGTCGATCCTGTCGATTGGCACAAGCAACCAGTCGGCAAGCGCTTCGACAGTTGGAAGTTGCGGTATCTCCAGTTCTGAGAACGTGGCAGTCGGAGCCATTATTGGCTCAACCAACACCGGATTTGGCCAGATGTTTCGGCGCTGGCAATACCGGAAGATGCGCTCAAATATGGCGGACATCTGAAGCACATTTTGGACGGCGTTTGCCGAAGGCGCGTAGATTGTCGGACACGCCGCCAAGAGCTCTGCACTTAGTTGGTTTGAAAAGCGATGCAAGGATTTCGGAAACCTGCGCATCAATTGAGCGGTCACCTGATCTTTTGACCATGTGCCGTTCGTAAGCGATATCGCGATGTTGCTGGCTAGGTCTCGTTTATCCATTTTTGCATGTGTGGCGCAACGAGCGGTCTCAGCTTTCCTCGGTCTCGCGTTACCGGTACTGGGCGTAGCCCAGCGTCGGTAGCGCCGTGTTTGGCTTGGTGGTCGTCGCAGGCGGGGATACCCCGCCCCACTCTTTACATTGCTGCAAAGAGCCATCCAAAGACCGCCGTTGCCAAAACAGTATGCTCGATCTGTTTTATGTTGCCAAGGCTCTACGACAGTCCATGGTAAAGGCAAATGACCATTTGGAAGACGCAATTTTCGCTGTCCAGCCGCGGCGATCCGTGTGAGTGTGGCTGGCTCACTAGGCGCTGTACCTGGAACAGAAAATTTGTGCAGTATTTTCGGTTACGGGGCGGTTCAGATTTCAGGTTATTCTAAATGAACTAGTTAAGCAGGCGCTTACCGTATAGGCTCGCAATCGCGGCGAAACTTTGCACGATCAATAAGGGAGGAAATCATGCCCAGGATTGAAGGCGGGTGCCTGTGCGGGAATGTACGGTATCACTCACAAGCAGAGCCGGTGATGCAGGTGATCTGCCACT
>JABDJG010000471.1 GCA_013002595.1 Hyphomicrobiales bacterium
GCCGTGGCTTTGCCGTTGTTGCTACCGAAGTCCGCGATCTGGCCGGCCGGTCTTCGGCAGAAGTCGCTCACATCAACGATCAGGTCAGCGAATTGAACGACGATTTGAACAAACTGACTGCAACTGCAGACGGTCTCGAGGGATCGCTCGGCGATTCGATCACCGCATCGCAGACAGCGATTGACCACATTGCCCAGGCAAGCAGCTCCATCAGCGATATTGCCCTCAACGCCAAACAGCAGGGCATGGTGATCGAACGCGAAATCTCGACCATGGCCAGTGTCCTGCACGACCTGCGCTCCATCCGGGACAACACCGCAGCCGCCGTTTCAGGGTCACGCGAAAACATCCGCCTGACCGGAGAAATCCTTGCAAAACTTGATGACGCCGGCACACTGATTGACGGCCATTTGATTGAAATCCCAGGCTCACCTAACTTTGCAGCAGCCGGCCGATGACGTCAGACAGCCACGGCCAGCCTGTTGCCGCCTTGTCACTGGTAATCAGATACCTCTCCCTGGTGAACACCGGCGCATCGTCCACCGCATGCAGCTGTCCCGCCGCCAACGCCTGCCGGGCCAGATGTTCGGGCAGATACGCCGCGCCATCATGATCCATGAGATACTCCAGCGCCCACACCGCGCTGCCAAAGCTGATCCGCGCAAAGTCTTCACTCGAATAGGCCGCCGTATAACGGCGTCCGAAGTCTCCGCCGGCATCAACATAAATATAGCCGGGATCCGCCCCGGGCCGGTGGCCTGGCCGGGTTGAATACATGATCAGGCGTTCCTCGCCCAACGTATGCATCGTCTGGCCCTCATGCGTCGTGATCCGGTAGGTAATCGCAGCATCAATCAGCCCGGTCCCAAGCCACTGCTCCAACAAAACCTGATTGCCGGGCCAGGCCGACAGCACGGCTGATGGATAATCCCTTTCGATCTCATCCAGCATCTGCCGGCCAAGCCCCGGCCAAAGGTCGACATGACATCCCAGATTGCACACCGTCCCGACACCTTTGGGAAAGCTGGTTTCCTGGCGCGCCTGGCGCCATAAATCGATCATTCCTTCAGCATAGCGCCTGAACCTGAACCCGTTCGACGTCAGCGAAACGCCCGACTTGTGCCGGTGCAGCAGCGTTTGACCGAGCTCGGCCTCCAGCCCCTTCAATCGCGCCGTCACTGTCGACTGGGTCACATTCAGCCGCTCTGAAGCCCGCACCAGGCTACCGGTCTCAACAATTGTCAAAAACGTATTTACCGCCACCAGGTTCATGGGCCAACGCGCTCCTATACAATTCGATTTTTTCGAATTGATAGTGAAAAAAATATCGATTCACAAATGGTTCGCTATTTGCAATGTTCTGCCATCCGCAAACAACCGCCGTTCGCGGCACCAGCACAGGTCAGGCAGATGAAATTTCAATTGGCTATTAATCTGGAACGCAAGAACGACAGCATCGATATGGCAGCTGTCAGGGATCATACGCTGGACATGGTCCAGATGGCCGACCGGGCCGGGTTCTCTATCGTGTGGGCCGCCGAGCACCATGCGCTTGAAATGACCATCGCCCCGAACCCGTTCCAGATCCTCACCTGGTTTGCCAACCATACCGACAACATCCGTCTCGGCACCGGCGTCGTCAATGCCGCCTACTGGCATCCCATCGACCTGGCCGGTGAGGCCGCTTTCCTTGATCTGATCAGCAATGGCCGTCTCGAATTCGGTATCGGTTCAGGCGCCTATCAGCGCGAATTCGACCGCATGAAACCGGGCCTGCAGCAGCCCGATTCGTGGCGTTACATGCAGGAAATGCTGCCGGTCGTCAAAGCCCTGTGGCAGGGCGATTATGAACACAACGGCGAGTTCTGGCAATTTCCCACCGCAACCTCGGTCCCCAAGCCTGTCCAGCAACCGCATCCCCCAGTCTGGGTCGCCGCCCGCGCACCGATCACCTTCGACTACGCCGTCAAGAACGGCTGCAGCATCATGTCCTGGCCGCTCACCATGCCGTTCTCGGAAGCCGAGGCCTACAAGGGCCGCCTCGATGATGCGATGGCCGCGGCCGGCGATGTCGAAAAACCGGTCTTTGCCATGATGCGCCATGCCGCCGTCTACGATAACCAGGGTGCCCGCGACCGGATCATGGCATCGGTCAGAAGCACCCTTGCCCAGTTCGGCAGCCTGATGCGCAAGACCGGCGATGTCGTCAACGGTTTCCCCGACAGCGTCCAGCAAACCGCGCTGGACGGCAACGACATGTACAACCCCGATGCGCTTGAAGAAAACCTGATGTTCGGCTCGCCCGATGAGGTCATCGCCAAACTGAAGCGCTATGAAGCCATTGGCGTCGACGAGTTCATCTACTATGCCAGCATGGGCATGGACCACGCCGACCAGAAACGCTCGCTCGAATTGTTCTGCAGCGAGGTGATGCCGGCCTTTCCGGGCTGACCGGCGTTCATGGCAACGCAACAAGACATGATCCGCCTTGCCAGCGGCACACCCGTTTGGGTCAGCGGCACCGGCCGCACCGTCATATTCATCCACGGTGTCCTCGTCGATCACCGCATGTGGCAGGCCCAGGTTGAGGCCCTGTCACCGCATTACCGCGTGTGTTGCATCGACATGCTCGGCCACGGCGATGCACCCGACCCGCCCGGCGAACGGGTCCTCGCCGATTTCGTCGAGCAGGCCGATGAAGTGGTTGAGCATTTCGCCGATCAGGGCGCCCCGGTGCTGGCCGGCTTTTCCATGGGCGGCCTGATTGCCCAGGCCTATGCGATCCGGCATCACAGTAAGCTCGGCGGCCTGATCTTGATGAACACCGTCCATGACCGCAGCCTGGAACAATCGGCCTCCGTGCTTGCCCGCTTTGAAGGCAATGTCACCCGCGGCGTCGAGAATGCGGTTGAATCGGGTGCCCGCCGCTGGTTCAAGGAACGCGACTATGAAACCCACGCCGATGAGATCAGACAGACGCTCGACATGATGCGTGACGGTGATTTCACCGCCAAACGCAAGGCCCACCGGGTCTTTGTTACCTCGGACGGCGAACTGACCGGCAAGCTCGGCGCGATTTCCTGCCCGGCGCTGGTCATGACCGGTGCCGAAGACGCCGGTTCAACACCTGAAATGGCGCAAATGATGGCATCGGCCATTCCCGATGCCCAACTGCACATCCTGGACGGCCAGCACCATCTGATGCCGGTGCTCGATGCTGCCAGGGTCAACGCAATTGTGCTGGATTTCCTGTCACGACATATCCGAACTTGATCGCACTCTACTCGAAGCTGGCAACCGGCGCGCCGTCAATGGTTGCACAGGCTGTTTCAACGCCGGGCGCCGCTGCGCCCACGGGCGGTGTTTTTCGATTGCGCTGCCAATCCTGAACGTCATGACGTCATCGTACGGCCGCCCGGCGATCTGGACACCCACCGGCAGACCCTGGTCGGTCATCCCCGCCGGCACACTCAGAACCGGGCACCGGTTGAACATGTTGAACAACACGGTCATCGCGGTATCAGTGTCGGTGATCTCGCGTCCCTTCACGGTCAAAAGATCCTGCTGCCAGCTCTCGGCCGGCACCTCAGGGCAGGAAACGCCAGGTGTGATCAAGGCATCGTACGCCTCGAACAACGGCCCGAGATGATCATTCCAGACATTGCCGGCGACATCGAGACCGCGCCGGTAGTCATCCGCTGTCGCAGCGGATGCGGTCTCATACAGCTCAGGAACATAGTCGCTCAGCTTGTCGGCGTGGTACTTTACCGCGTCCTGCAGCATTCCGGCAAAGATGAACTCTTCATGCAGATGGGCAAGCCGGATGGCCTCGCTCGCCCAGTCGACATCGATTTCGGTAACGTCAGCCCCGGCTTCGCGCAGCGCATCGAGCGTTGAACGGGTTTCCCGGCAGACATCATCGACGACGAGGTAATGGCCCTGGTCCATTGTGCACGCGATCTTCAGTCCGCGCAGGTCGCCCAGGTCCTGCGGAATCTTGACCTTGTCCTGCAAGCTGTTGTGATCGAGCCGGTGCGGTCCCGACATGACGTTCTGCATCAACGCCGCGTCGGCCACTGTGCGTGTAATCGGTCCAACGTTGACATAAGGATCGAATGACGAACTCGCATCGAGCGGGTTGCGTCCGTAAGGTGACTTGTAGCCAACCACCCCGCATTGCGCCGCTGGCTGGCGGATTGAACCGGTGCTGTCGCTGCCGGTGGCAATCGTCGTCGCCCCGGCCGCGACTGCCGCCGCCGAGCCGCCGGACGAGCCACCAGGCGAAATATCCAGCCGCCACGGATTTCGGGTGACACCCCACATGCGTGAATGACACGCAAACAACCAGCAAAATTCCGGACAGGTGGCACGCGCGAAAAAGTTGCCTCCGGCCTCCATCAGACGCTCGACGGTGGGATCGGTGTGGTTGTCTATCTTCTCGGCATTCATCAGCGAGCCCACGGTCGCGCGTGTGCCCTTGATCGCCGAGCTGTCCTTGACCAGCAGAGGTATTCCCTCAAGCAACCGGGCCTCACCGGCGCGATAGTTTGCTTCGGCGTCTTGGGCGCGTTGCCGTGCCTCATCGAAATAGCGATCGGCAAACGGATTGACCGTTTCGGCAATGTCGTCGGCGCGCGCGAGCACGGCATCGAGCAACTCGACCGGCGATAGCTGAGCTGATCTTAAAAGCGCAAGCGCCTCTGTGGCACTCAGGTAGTTGAGTTCGTCGGATGCGGGGGGCATGCCAGGAGCCCTGTGGACAATTGAGGTTACAGCGCTGTTGTGCGAACCGGGGTTCCCTGCCCGCCGAAGCGGGAAGGGTGTTGGCGCAATCAGGCCTTCTTGAAAAGCTCCAGGCGCGGATCGCCATTCGGCTTCATTGCCGGGACCACATCGCTTTGCCACACCATCGGGCGCGGCGGCTGGGTGATCCACAGGTAACAGGCGCTGTCGTCGAGCTGCTGTTGCAGCTGTTTCAGCATCTCGGCGCGTTTGACATTGTCGGTTTCACCCAACGCAGCGAAATGCAGGTCGTCGAACTCCTTGCTCTCGAACCATTGCCAGTTCCATACGCCCACCTGGGTCGACAGCAGCCACTGGGTGGTCCAGCTCAGGTCTGGCGGTGCCAGCCAGCGCTGGAATTGTATGTCGAGCCCTTCCTTGCCCTTGGTCTCGACCAGGCTCCAGAACGACCCGCCCTCATGCGACTCGATCTGCATGTCGACACCAATCTCGGCAAGGTTGGCCTGCACGATTTGTGCCGCGGTCATGAAATCGGTATCCGACAGGGTATCGAGCGTGATCTTCAGTCCGGAAGCGCCGGCGGCATCGATCAGGGCCTTCGCGCCGGCCACATCGCGCGGCGGCGGGCTTTCTTCGCGGTAGCCCAGCAGGCCTTTGGAGACCGGACCGTGCGCCCGCTCAGCGACACCGAAATACGCACCGTCAAGGATCGCCTCGACATCAATCCCTTTCAAAATGGCCTGGCGCACACGAATATCGGACAGCCGCGGGCTGGCGGCATTCATACCCATCCAGACATTGTCGGGGGCAAACTTGAGATCCATCTTGAGCCCCGGCGGCATTTTGGCCTGGAATTCCGGCACCACGCTGAGAGAGATGCGGGTGAAATCGAGCTGACCGGCCTGGACCGCGTTTTCTGCCGCCTTGGAATCGGTAATCGGCAGAATTTCAACCGTTTTGAAGTGCGGCTTCGGTCCGGCGAAACCGTCATGCGCGGCAAGCACAATACGCTGACCGGCAACATGTTCCTTGATGTAGTAGGCGCCACCCGTTGCAGGCGGCTCCAGCGAATAGGTCTTGCCCTCGGTTTTCTCGACCGCTTCCTTGCATACGATGCTGCCCGTCGCATACGGCAACACGAACCACCAGATCGGCGCGAACGGCTTTTTCAGATGGATTGTACCGGAGTACTTGTCGTGAACCTCGACACGGTCCAGCAGTGCCCAGTTGTCGGCGGTCTGGGCCTTCAGGTCCTTGTTGAGATAGCGTTCAAATGAATACTTCACGTCCTCGGCGGTCACTTCGCCATAGTCGCTGGTCCACATCGAGCCTGGTTTCAGCTTGAAGTCGATTGTGGTTGCATCGCGCGGCGTAATCGACTCGGCCGAATACAACTCCCATTCCCACTTGGAGCCCGGCTTGAAATTGATCAGCCGTGGGTAAACAGCGTCCATGACCCAAAGATCGGCCGTGTTTTGCCAGAACCCCGGGTCGACATTGGAAATATCTCCAGGCGAGCGAATTGTCAGTTTATCGCCGGTGGCAGCGTAGGTAATGCCCGGCGCCATGGCGGCCAGCGCCACCGCCGCAGCCGAACCGTCAAGGAACCGCCGTCGGCTAATTGGGTTGCTAATCATACTTGTCTCCTCCGAGTTTATTTTTATTTGCAACGCTGGCGAACAGCGGACTGCCGGACCTACCCTAGGTCAGGCCATCGCATTTTCAAAGCGTTCCTACCCGATGATCGGCAGTTAAATGACCGCGCGAGCGGCACATTCTAGCGTTGTGGTTCAGAAATTGGCAATCTAGTATGAACCGAAAAGGCTCTCAATCTGGCGCATAGCAGGGGCAAGAGATCGGGCCGGCATTTTCAATCTCAACTGGAACTAAAGACCTTGTGGCTCTACTTTGCAAAACGGATCCTGCTTGGCGTGCTGATCGTCCTGACTGCAGTATCGTTGTTGTACTCGATGATCCATCTGGTGCCAGGCGATCCGGTAAAGACAATCCTTGGGCCGCGTGCCAGCCCGGAGCTGCAGGCACAGATACGCACGAAAATGGGCCTCGATGATCCGCTGCCGGTCCAGATCGTCAAATTCATCGGCAGGGTGGCCACCGGCGACCTCGGCGAGGATGTGTTCAAACGCAAATCGGTCAACACCATCGTGTTCGAGCAATTGCCGCATACGATTTACCTGGTGTTGTCCGGCATAGGCTGGGCGATGCTGGTCGGCATCCCGCTTGGCTGTCTGTCGGCGATTTACCGCAACAGTATGATCGATCGAATTGCCGGTGTGTTGTCGGTCAGCTGCATCGCAATTCCAACTTTTGTCGTGGCGCTCTATTCGGTTTTGCTGTTCGCCGTGACATTGAAATGGCTGCCCGCGATCGGCGCCGGAGATGGTAATTTCAGCAGCTACATCATCCACCTGATCTTGCCGGCTTTCGCGGTCGGCCTAGGCTGGGTAGGTTATCTCGCACGGCTGGTTCGCGCATCGATGCTCGAGGTCATGAGCGAAAATCATGTTCGCACCGCACGCGCCTTCGGCCTGCCGGAAAGGACCATTGTCTTCAAATACGTGCTGCGCCTGGCAATCCTGCCAACGGTGACTTTGATCGGCATGGGCATCGGCATTCTTTTGTCGAGTGCGGTGTTTACCGAAATCGTATTTGCGCGCCCGGGTATTGGCCGGCTCATTTTCGATGCCGTCACCAGCCGGAATTACCCGGTCGTCATGGGGTCTGTACTGGTCACTACGGTTCTGTTCGTCGTCAGCACGACCGTCGCAGACCTGATCAATGCCCTGGTCGACCCGCGGCTGAGACACCACAAATGAGTGCCACTGAAATCTCGGCCCAGGCCACACAAATGCCGGCGACCTGGCAGAATGTCTGGCGCGCGCTCAAACGCGTGCTGCGCGAACCGCTCGGCGCGCTTGGCTTCGGGCTGGTGATGTTTGTTCTGGTCAGCGCCATCGGCGCCGACTTCTTTGCGCCTTTCGAACCGAACAAGATCGACATACGCGCCAAGCTGCAGCCGCCGTCGGCGGAACATTATCTCGGCACTGACCAGCTCGGCCGCGATATCTATTCGCGCGTGTTGGTCGGGGGCCGGATCGCGCTCAAGGTATCTCTGGTGTCGATTGGCATTGCGCTTGTGATCGGTTTGACGCTCGGGCTTATCGCAGGCTACGGGCCGCGCTGGCTTGATAATTCGCTGATGCTGCTATTCGACTCTGTGCGCTCGTTTCCAACGGTAATGTTTGCACTTGCGGTGGTTACATTATTTGGCCCCAGCCTGACCACGGTCATGATCGTCGTCATCGTCACGCAGATCCCTATCTACGGACGAATGGTGCGCTCGCAAACGCAAGCCCTGCGGGACGCCGAATTCATTCTCGCCGAACGGGCGATGGGCGCCGGGTTCTTTCGCATCATCGCGATGCACATATTACCCAACGTCGTCGGGCCTTTGCTGATCCTGGCCAGCATGGACATTCCTTTTGTCATTACCATAGAAGCCGGCCTGAGCTTTCTCGGCATGGGGGTCAGGCCGCCGACACCGAGCTGGGGCACAATCTTGAACGATGGATATTCCTATATCTACAACACCCCCTGGCCGGTGATTGCCGGTGGCATTCCGGTTATTCTGACGACGCTTGGATTTACCTTCCTGGGTGAAAGCCTGCGCGATGTGTTCGATCCCAAGCTGCGCAAGGAGATCTAGCGATCGTCGACAATGTGCTCGAAATCAGCCGGCTCAATGTCGAGTTCACTACCGAACGTGGTGTGATCAAGGCGTTGCGCGACGTCGATCTTGAAGTACCGCGGGGATCAATCGTCGGCGTCGTTGGCGAGAGCGGTTGCGGCAAGTCGACGATGATCAACTCCATCATCGGGCTGCTCGCCCATAACGCCGCGGTCCGGTCCGGATCGATCACATTTGAAGGTTCGGACCTCTTGCAGAAATCGCAGCGCGAGCTGCGCGACATTCGCGGCACGCGAATCTCCATGGTGTTCCAGGATCCGATGACCGCGCTCAACCCGGTGTTGTCGATCGGTGCGCAAATGACCGATATACAATACCGCGACCCGATCGGCATGGCGCAAAAGAAGCAGCGCTCGATCAGGATGCTGAGCCGCGTCGGCATTCCCGACCCTGAAACCCGGCTCGAGAATTACCCGCACCAGTTTTCCGGTGGCATGCGCCAGCGTATCGCAATCGCAATGGCGCTACAGGCCGAACCGGCGTTGTTGATTGCCGATGAGCCCACCACCGCGCTCGATGCAACCCTTGAGGTACAAATTATTCATCGGCTCAAGGATCTGCAGCAAAGCATGGGCTGTTCGATTCTGTTTATTTCACACCACCTCGGCGTCATTGCCGAGTTGTGCGATTTCGTCGTCGTCATGTACGGCGGCGAGGTTGTCGAGCGCGGCACTGTTCGCGACATCTTCCACCGGCCCGCACATCCCTACACGATTAAGTTGCTTGAATGCGACCCGGCGCGCATTGCCGAGACCACCCGCGCGCTGCCGACCATTCCCGGTGAAATTCCCGACCTGGTCAATCTGCCGCCCGGCTGCATTTTTGCCGATCGATGCGATCGCTGTATCAAGGTGTGCCGCGAACAGATCCCGCAAACCACCGAGTTTGCCGAGCATCACTGGGCACGCTGCCATTTGGCAGGCAGCATGGCTGAGACATGAAGCCACTGCTCGAAATCAGTGATCTGCACGTGCGGTTCCGCACCCACTCGCCGTTAAGCGCCATGATGAATGGTATTCAGGACCCGTTCGTCGATGCCGTAAACGGGGTTTCACTGCACATTGGTGAAGGTGAAACTTACGGCCTGGTCGGTGAAAGCGGCTCCGGCAAGACCACCCTGGCGCGCTCGATCCTCGGTCTGGTGCAACCGCAACAGGGCAGTATCCGCTACGCCGGCACCGAACTGATCGGCATGCCGGCGGCGCAGATGAAACGGTTTCGCAGCAACGTCGGCGCAATGTTCCAGGATCCCGTGGGCAGTTTGAGCCCTCGCATGACCATTGGTTCGCTGCTGGCCGAGCCCTTCAAGATTCACGGATTGTCGGACCGCGACCTTGGACACGAGGCGACCCGCCTGCTCGATATGGTCGGTTTGAACCGCGATTTCAGCAGCCGCTACCCGCATCAGCTCAGTGGCGGCCAGGCCCGGCGCGTCGGGGTCGCACGCGCCTTGGCCTTGAACCCCAAACTGATCATTGCCGATGAACCGACCGCGGGGCTCGATGTTTCGGTGCAGGGCGAAATCTTGAACCTTTTGGGCAAGCTGCAGGCCGAATTGGGCATCAGCATCCTGGTGATCACGCACAATCTGAACGTCGTGCGCCATATCACCGATCGCATGGGGATTATGTATTTTGGCAGGGTTCTCGAACAGGGTCCGACCAGCGCAATCTTTCACCAGCCCAGTCACCCCTACACACTGGCCTTGCTCTCAGCCAACCCGGAGCCCGATCCGGATGCCGAAATCGACCGCCTCGAGTTGCACGGTGAAGTGCCAAGTCTGTTCAATCGTCCGGGTGGCTGCGAGTTTCATCCGCGCTGCCCGTTTTCCGACGACACGTGCAAATCCGCTTTTCCGGATATCACCGAACTGGACAACGCCCACAGTTTTCGTTGCCATCATCCGCTCCAGCGGGCCTGATCGCAATTTGGTCCGGCAGCCCTGGCGGCATTGCGCCACAGTCAACAATCGAGAGAGAAAATGGTGGGCGGTACTAGGTTCGAACTAGTGACCCCTACGATGTCAACGTAGTGCTCTACCACTGAGCTAACCGCCCGCACGCCATGCAGGGTCTGCTGAAAGCAGCCGCACTGGGCTTAGATGCGATGTGGATATATCGGGATCGGTGCGCGCGCGCAAGTCTTCGCGCTTAGGTAATTGATTATGCCGCCATCATCCGGTCGACTTCAGCCACCAGGTCGCGCAGATGAAACGGTTTCGACAGGACCTTGGCGTCTTTCGGCGCCTTGGAATCGGGATGCAGCGCAACCGCTGCAAAGCCGGTAATAAACATGATTTTCAGTGCCGGATCGAGTTCGGCGGCGCGCCTGGCAAGCTCGATGCCATCCATCTCCGGCATCACGATATCGGTCAGCAGCAGATCTATTTCGCTTTTTTTCAGGGATTCAAAGGCGCTGGCACCTTCAGCGAAAGCGGAAACTTCATGGCCGGCTTTTTCCAGCGCCCGCTCCAGAAAGCGGCGCATATCGTCGTCATCTTCAGCCAGTAGGATTTTAGCCATATTTTCAACCTGTTGCGCTTTGTTCACTAAGGCAGGGCCCTGCGCAAAGGTGTTCCCCCTTGCATGCGGGTCCCCACAATAATGTGAAACCGTAAACCACAGATGAAGACGGCAATCCAACTTTCATCCCGGCCTCTGAGAAAATTGCCAAACAACAATTGACCTGACAGGGCGTCCATGGCCCAATGCGGGTCGCTTTTGCTCAATACTAGATAATGCGAGGCCGGGCAAACCATTGTCTTCGACGCTGACCGACAGCTTTTCACCTGCATTTGACGTCACCCGGCCTGCCACGTGGCGCCATCCGGCCGTGTTCAACTCACCGCACAGTGGCAGTATTTACCCAGGCGGCCTGCAGGCGATGACCCGGCTCGACCCGCTAACGCTGCGCAAGTCGGAAGACTGTTATATCGACAAGTTGTTCCAGGGCGTCGCTGACCTTGGCTGCCCCCTGCTGGCCGCCCGGTTCCCCAGGGTGTTCCTGGACGTCAACCGCGAACCTTATGAATTTGACCCGGCGATGTTCGATGGCCCGCTGCCGACATTTGTCAACACATCGTCGCTGCGCGTCGTTGGCGGCCTCGGCACCATTCCGCGTATCGTGTCGGAAAATGAGACCATTTACGCACAACATCTCACCTGGGCCGACGCCAATGACCGGATCGAGCGCGTCTACCGGCCGTATCACCACACCCTTGCCGGCCTCATTGAAGAGGCCAGGCAAGAGTTCGGGCATGCCATATTGATCGATTGCCATTCGATGCCCTCAAGCGCCGCCCGGTTGTCCTCCTCGCGCGGCCAGCCACGCGCCGACATCGTGCTCGGAGATCGTTACGGCGCATCATGCGATCACGCGATCACCCGTTTCCTGGAGGCTTTGTTTGCCGATGCCGGCCTCAGTGTCGTTCACAACAAGCCCTATGCCGGCGGCTACATAACCCAGGCCTACGGCAGCCCGCACAACGGCAAGCATGCGCTGCAGATCGAAATCAATCGCGCCTTGTATATGAACGAACGGACCCTGGAAAAGACACCCGGATACCTCGAGCTGAATCACATTCTCAGCGACGTGCTGGATCAGTTCGTGTCCGCCCTCGGCGATTTGCTGAGCCCCGTCCCCGTCGCCGCCGAATAAGAGTCTCAAATATATCAAAAC
>JABDJG010000146.1 GCA_013002595.1 Hyphomicrobiales bacterium
CTCACTTTCGCTGGCGGTTCGCATCGATCAACGGCGGCGATTGCCTGGCCAGCAACGGCATGACGGTTCACACCGAGCCTTTGCCAGCGGTCAGGGATGATGCCAAGGATCTGGTGATGGTCTCATCGAGCTGGGCACCTGAGATGTACAGTTCGCGCCCGCTCCATTCGGCGCTGCGGCGCTGGGCGCGCCAGGGGGCCATTGTTGGCGGGCTCGATACCGGCGCGTTCATCCTGGCCGAGGCCGGGCTGCTGGCTGGCAAACGGGCAACGGTTCACTACGAGCATATCGATGCCATGAACGAGCTGTTCCCGGCAGTCGAGACCTGCGAGGACCTGTTCGTGTTCGATGACAACCGCATCACCTGTTGCGGCGGTGTCGCAGCGGTCGATTGCGCCCTCAATATCATCAAGAACACGCACGGCGACCGGTTGGCGAACGGCGCGGCACGGTACATTTATCATCAAAGCCTCAGGCCGCCGGGCAGCAACCAGGTGCCGGCACCCGTCGAACCGCTCGGCAGCACCGTGCCAAAGGTTGTCAAAGACGCCATCAAGGTGATGGAGGAAAACCTGGAGGAGCCGGTTACGATTCCGCAGATCAGCGCGCGCAGCAATGTGTCCCAGCGCCATCTCGACCGCCTGTTTGCACAGTATGTCAAAAAGACACCGGCGCTCTATTACCGCGACATCCGGCTCGACCGGGCGCGCGGGCTGGTTACCCAGACCGACATGCCGCTGTCGGAGGTGGCACTGGCGTCCGGGTTTTCAAGCCATGTCCATTTCAGCCGGGCCTACCGGCAACGATTTGGTCTGGCGCCCAAAACAGATCGGGTCGAGGGGCGGATACCGTTTGAATTCCGGGCCTGGCCGATGCACCGGAAAGGCCGCTAGATCGAATGCCGTGGCCAAATTAGTTTATGTTGTGACTATTTTTGCACAGTGTAGAAAGACCTTTAGCGCAATTGTGCCAAGGCCTGTTGATATTCAGGTTGTGGCGCTGGATTGAATGGGATCCTGGAGATGACCCGGTCACCGAGCAAAAGTGAGCTTGAAGCCATCCGCAAAGGCTATGATGCGGATCCGGCGCGATCGCTGTCGCTAAGGGCTGAAGCCTACACCGAACCGCAATGGCATCAGCTTGATCTCAGCGAGATCATGGCAAAGACCTGGCAATGGGTGTGCCATGTGGAAAAGCTGCGCAAGCCCGGCTCGTTCGTAACCGTCGAGATTGCCGGCAAGCCGGTTGCGATCGTGCGCGACCGGGACGGCGTGCTCAGGGCCTTTTACAACGTGTGCAAGCACCGGGCGCATGCATTGCTCTCAGGCGAAGGCGAGATTTCAAAGATCATGTGCCCGTATCATGCCTGGACCTACAAGCTCAGCGGGGAGCTGGTGCGGGCGCCGCACACAGAAACCCTGAAAGACTTCGATATGCGGTCGATCTGCCTCGATCAGGTGCAGGTCGAGGAGTTCTGCGGTTTCATTTATGTGAACCTCGACGCCAGCGCTGCCCCGCTCGCCACCCAGTCGGGTGACCTGAAGACCGAAATCCAGCATTGGGCGTCCGATCTCGACGAGCTGACTTTTGGCCATCGCCTGACCTATGAGATCAAGTCGAACTGGAAGAACGTCGTCGACAATTTCCTGGAGTGTTATCACTGCCCGGTGGCGCACAAGGATTTTTGCACGCTGGTCGACATGGACACCTACAAGGTGACCACGCACGGCATCTATTCCAGCCACATGGCCGATGCCGGCAAGGGGACGAACAATGCCTATGATGTGTCGAACGCTTCGGTGCGCACCCATGCGGTGTGGTGGCTGTGGCCGACCACCTGCCTGATGCGTTATCCCGGCCGCAGCTCGATGATCGTTCTCAACATCATTCCGGCGGGGCCCGACCGGACGCTTGAGACTTATGATTTCTTCCTGGAGACGCCTGAAGCCGACGACATGGAAAAAGAGGCGATCCGCTATCTCGATGAGGTGCTGCAGGTCGAGGACATCGGTCTGGTTGAAAGCGTGCAGCGCGGCATGATGACACCGGCATTCGAACAGGGCCGGATCGTCCATGATCCAGACGGCTCGGGCAAATCGGAACACGCCCTGCATCATTTCCACGGGCTGGTGCTTGATGCCTATGCCGGGGCAGCCACATGACCGGGGTGCTTGCCGGCAAGGTGGCGCTGGTCACTGGCGGGCGCGGCGGCATCGGGCGGGCGATCTGCGCCCGGTTCGTCAAGGAAGGCGCTCAGGTTTTTGCCGGCGATCTCAGCGAGCAGGGTTCACTCGAGGGGTCAGCTGCGCCAGGCGATCGATTTGTCAGACTGGACGTGACATCCGAAGATGATGCGATGGCGGCGATGGCGACGGTTGACGGCATCTACGGCAAGCTCGACATCCTGGTCAACGCAGCCGGTGTCGAGATCGAAAAGACCATCGAGGAAACCAGCCTTGATGACTGGAACAAGATCTTTGCGATCAATGTGACCGGCACCTTCCTTGCCTCAAAACATGCCCTGCCCCTGCTGCGCAAGAGCGACGGTGCCAGCATCATCAACTTCGGCTCCTATGACGGGTTTATCGCCGATCCCGGCCTTGCCGCCTATTGCGCGACGAAGGGAGCCGTCCATGCGTTGACGCGGGCGATGGCCTGCGATCACGGGCCGGAAGGCATCCGCGTCAATGCGGTCTGCCCGGGCTACATCGACACGCCGATGCTGCAGAGCTTTTTTGAGGGCGACGGCTCGGGCGGCAGCGGCGGCAACATCGACACGCTGCAACAGGCGGTGCGCGATGTGCACCCTATGCGGCGCTACGGCACACCGGACGACATTGCAAATCTGGTCAACTGGCTGGCGTCGGATGAGGCGCGCTATGCTTCCGGCCAACTGTGGGTTCTGGACGGCGGGCTGACCGCACAGGTCCAGCAAATGAGGTTGTAAAAAATAAATGGCCAAATCCGTCATCATCACCTGCGCACCGACCGGCGGCATTCATACGCCGACCATGTCGCCGCACCTGCCGATCACGCCGAGTGAGATCGCCACGGCGGCGATCGAAGCGGCCGAGGCCGGCGCCTCGATCATCCATCTGCATGCGCGCGATCCCGAAACCGGCAAGCCCGACCCGCGGCCGGAAACCTTCATGCAGTTTCTCCCGGTCATCAAGCAGTCGACCGATGCCGTCATCAACGTGTCGACCGGCGGTGGCCTCGGCATGACCATCGAGGAACGCATCGCCGGCGCCACCGCGGCCAGCGCGGAAATGGCCTCGATGAACATGGGTTCGATGAATTTCGGCATCTTTCCTATGCTGCAGAAATACTCAAACTGGCAGCATGAGTGGGAGCCGGCCTTCCTGGAGATGACCAAGGACTTCATTTTCCCGAACACCTTCAAGAGCATCGAGCATGTGCTGAAAACCCTCGGCGACGGCCATGGCACGCGCTTTGAGTTCGAATGCTACGATCTGGGGCACCTGTATAATCTTGCCTGGTTCGTCGACAACGGCCTGGTCAAGCCGCCGTTCTTCATCCAGATGGTGTTCGGCATTCTTGGCGGCGTCGGGGCCGATCTCGACAACCTGATGCACATGCACACCATCGCCGAGCGATTGTTCGGCGACAAATATGAATGGTCGGTGCTGGCGGCCGGTCGTCACCAGATGCCGTTTGCCACCCAGTCGGCCATGCTCGGCGGCAACCTGCGGGTCGGGCTGGAGGACAGTCTGTACATCGGCCCGGGCGAACTGGCAAAGTCGAACGCCGACCAGGTCCGCAAGATCAGGGAGATCGTCGAAAACCTTGGCCTTAGCGTTGCCACCCCGACTGAGGCGCGCGAGCGGCTGGCGCTGAAAGGCGGCGACCGGGTGGCGTTCTGACACCAAGATCGGAAATAACCAGATGAGCGACTTCCAACACACTGCAGCGCTTGGCGCCGGCGTCATCGGGGCCAGCTGGACTGCGCTGTTCCTTGCTTCCGGGCGCAGCGTCGCGGTCTACGACCCGGCCGGCAACGCCGAAAAGACGGTGCGCGATTATGTCGAGATGGCCTGGCCGACGCTCACTGAGCTCGGGCTCACTGCCGGCGGCAACCTGGATGCGGTCACGTTTCATGGATCGGCGGCAGCAGCGGTCGAGGGCGCCTCGTTCATTCAGGAAAGCGTGCCTGAGCGAATCGAGATCAAACATGCGCTGTTTGCCGCGATCGAGCCGGCCATCAGTTCGGATGCCGTCGTAGCCTCATCGGCCTCCGGGCTCACCTTGTCTGAGATGCAGGCCGGCTGGCGCGATCCGGCGCGTCTGGTGCTTGGCCACCCGTTCAACCCGCCGCACCTGATCCCGCTGGTCGAGGTCATGGGCAATGACAGGACTGGTGATGGTGTCGCCGAGGCAGCCGAGGGCTTTTACAAGGCCGTCGGCAAGGTGACGATCCGGGTCAAGCGCGAGATGCCCGGTCATGTCGCCAACCGGCTGCAGGCGGCTGTGTGGCGCGAGGCCATTCATCTGGTCAAGCAGGGCGTTGCCAGTGTCGAAGACGTCGACACCGCAATGTGGGCCGGACCGGGCCTGCGCTGGGCGGCGATGGGGCCGACGATGCTGTTCCACCTGGGCGCCGGCGAGGCCGGCCTTGCCTCATTCTGCGAGCGCTACACCGACAGCTTCAACCGCTGGTGGGACGACCTTGGCGTGCTGCACCTGGACGGCGAAACCGCCAGACAGCTGATCGAGGGGATTGCGGCTGAAACCGGCAATGAGACCACCGCCGAATTGTCGGCAAAACGCGATGCCATGATCACCGCGATGCAAAAGGCGATGGCGGGTTTGCGGGAATAGTGCTGTTCAGATGGAGGCGGCTGTGGAGAGGAATTCGGAAAATCTCACCCTTGCCGAACCCGATCGGGATCCCTGGAGCCTGCTGCCGCCGGAGCGAACATCGAAGGCTTTGGCGATTTGCACGTTTCTGCTTGGCGAGGGCCGGCTCACCACAGATGTCAATGCAACGTTGAATGAACTTTGCGAACGACTTGTCGATGCCGGACTGCCACTCGACCGCTATGCCTCGATCATTCGCATTCTTCATTCGACAGATGTCGCAATCGTCCGGTTCTGGGAGGCTGGTGCGGGCGCGTCCGATGTGACCATTCCCTATAAATCGGCCCGGGACGATGCCTACCTGACGTCACCGCCGGCGTTCGCACATCAACAGCGGGCATGGATTGCATTTGACCCGCACAAGATCCCGCCGGAACGCTTCGGGATCGTTGCCGATCTCAGGAAATCCGGAATTCACCACTACATCTGCGCGCCGGTCAGGCTGGCAAACGCCATGGAAGATGCCTTTTCATTTGCCACCAGAGCGCCGGACGGTTTCAGCGCCGAGGACATCACGCTGCTGCGGGCGATCTTTCCGGCGCTTTGTGCCTATCAGGAAATTGTCCTTCTCAAGCGCATGTTGAAAGAGGTGACGCGGATGTATGTCGGTGAAGAACCGCACAGGCGCATCCTGTCCGGCGACGTCCATCGCGGCGAGGTCACACGTATCGAGTCGGCCATTGTGATGGCCGACATGCGGGCCTTCACGTCCCTCACCGCCGGCATGTCAGCCGAGCAGACGACAGCGCTCCTGAACGATTATTTCGACTGCATCGTGCCGCCCATCGAGGCTGCCGGCGGCGAAGTGCTCAAGTTCATGGGCGATGGTGTGCTGGCGATCGTGCGCGGCGAACACGGCGCGCCGGGGGCCTGCAACCGGGCACTGGCGGCGGCTCAGGGCGGACTGCGCGCCGTTGAGGCAAGGAACGAGACAACCAGCCCCAGATTCGATGTCGGCATTGCCCTGCATTACGGCAATGTCGCTTATGGCAACATCGGTTCGGGCATGCGCCTCGATTACACGGTCATCGGGCGCGATGTGAACCTTGCCAGCCGCATTGCCGGATTGTGCGGCTCCCTGAACAGGCGACTGCTGGTATCCGGCAGTTTCCGCGATCTTGTTGGCGATTGCACGTTCCAGACGGCCGGAGAATATCCGTTAAAAGGTTTTCAAGGTGCAACGGCTGTGTTTGAGCCTGTCGAAAGTCACAACAGTCAAAGAGGGTGAAGGTCGAAGGACAAGGGTTCGGCGTCATGTGTTGCTGCAAGCACGGCGTGCAAGAGTTGGACGTTACTGGTGGTCAAACCACAGCGTAAGGTGTGCCATCAGGAACAGCGATCGGTGAAAACGGCCATCTGGCCAACGGCGGCGGCGGACTTCTGTATTGTTTTGCCGCCGATTAGCGTAGTCTGCCCGCGATCAACCGGGAGACAAAGACATGGCACAACACCGGGCGGCCTGCCAATGCGGGGCCCTGACGGTTACAGCGGCGGCCGATCCCGAGTTCGTCGTCTTGTGCAATTGCAAGGCCTGCCAGCAGCGCACCGGCGCGCCGTTCGGCGTCGGGGCGTATTTTGCAAAGGATGCAGTGACGGTCGCCGGCGCCGTCAACACCTGGACCCGCTCATCGGACAGCGGCCGGGCTCTCACCAACCATTTCTGCGCGGCCTGCGGCAGCAATCTTTACTGGACGCTCGAGATGCGCCCCGGCCACATGGGCGTTGCCGTCGGCGCGTTCGACCAGCCGCTGCCGGAACCGCAACGGGCGATCTGGGCACAGGAAAAACTCGACTGGGTGACGTTCCCGGATCACTGGCCGGTCTATGATACGGGTTCGCCGCCTGAGTGAGGACGGGGACCTGACATGACATTTACCCTGCACCCCAACCTTGCGCGGGACGCGGTCGCGATCGGGCGGTTTGATCTGTGCCGGGTGCTGGTGATCAATGATGCGAATTATCCCTGGTTCGTGCTGGTGCCAGAGCGGGCGGGGATATCGGACACCATTGATCTGACGGCAGAGGATCATGCGGCGCTGTGGACGGAATCGCGGGTTTTCGGTGCCGCGATCATGACGGCGTTTGCCGGCGACAAGCTGAACGTCGCCGCGCTCGGCAACATCACGCCGCAGCTGCATGTCCATCACATCGTGCGCTTCACCAGCGATGCGGCCTGGCCCGGCCCGGTGTGGGGGGTGCACCCGATGCGGGGGTATACGGACAACGAACTGGACGTGGTACGCGATAAGCTGCAAGGTGCCGGCATTACAGGATTTGTGCTAGAGCGCGATCGTCTTTGATTGAATCAATCAAAGACGTGAATCGCCCTCTAACATATTGACGACGATCAGGTTTATGATTTTTGGTTGATTCAACCAAAAATCATCCTGATCTGGAGTGAGGGCGGCATCGATGAAAATACTGCTTCTGGCCGCTGTGATGGTGGTGGGGCTCAACGGGCCGTCCGATGCCGGCACGCGCAATTTCTTCAACCCGACGGTCGGCGGCGACCGGCTATCGTTCTGCGCCAATTACGACGACATCTGCGGCAAGCCGGTTGCCGATGCCTGGTGCCGGGCGATCGGTTTCGAAGAAGCCGTCAACTACCGGCGCGATACGGCGCGCAACGGCCGGGCCATCGTTGCCCGTTATGCCGATACCGGCGATCTGTGCCGCGGCAAGACGTGCGAAAGCTTCCGGCAGATCAAATGCTGGAACGGCGCGAGATAGAGTTACCGGCGGGAGCGGAACAACACGCCGTCGGGCCGGTCGAAGTAGTCGCGGGCGACGGCGGCATTGGAGGCGGCCCATCTTGCCATGAAATCATCGGCAGCCTCATCGCAAAGTGTCAACCGGGGGCCGGTCGATGACTGTGCAAGGTGCCTGACCAGCTTGCGCCGCACCGTGCTGACACGGCGGTTTGCACCGCGCAGGACCGCCGCATTGATGAACCGCACGAACCTGGCACGCCTGGCATCGAGGCTGGCGTTCTGGGCCGGCGTGTCGGTGAACGGCCCGGCAT
>JABDJG010000189.1 GCA_013002595.1 Hyphomicrobiales bacterium
TCTACAACCTGTGCGACGACGACCCCGCCCCGCCGCAGGACGTCATTGCGTATGCTGCCGAGCTTCTCGAAATGCCAATTCCCCCCGCGCAGGATTTCGACACTGCTGACATGTCCCCTATGGCCCGCAGCTTCTATGCCGAAAGCAAGAAAGTGAAAAACGACCGCATCAAGGACGAACTTGGGGTCGACCTCATCCACCCCGACTACCGTTCCGGCCTGAAAGCGCTTCTCGCCCTCGAAAAACCCTAGGCCCTCTTGTTCCGCCCGTTGGCGCAGGCCATATCCGCCTCATGCAACAGCTTCAGATCATGAGCCTTCGGGACCAAACCGCCCGCCTCCTTGAGACTCCTTTTGTCCGCTACGGGATCATCGGCGTGATCCTGTTCAATGCAGTGATCCTCGGGCTGGAAACCTCGGACCGTGTCATGGCCGTTGCTGGCCCACTGATCTACGCGCTCGACACGATTTGTCTGGCAATTTTTGTCGCCGAAATCGCCGCCAAGCTCTTCGCCTATCGGCTTTCGTTCTTCCGGTCCGGTTGGAACATCTTCGACTTCGTCATCGTCGGAATCGCCCTTATTCCGGCAGCACAGAGCCTGTCTGTCCTTCGCGCGCTGCGCATCCTGCGTGTGCTGCGCGTCATCTCGGCCACGCCGAGTTTGCGCCGCGTGGTGGAGGGGTTCCTTACCGCGCTTCCTGGCATGGGCAGTGTCTTTATGCTGATGTCACTCATCTTTTATATCGGCTCGGTTATGGCAACAAAGCTGTTCGGCGACGCCTTCCCGCAATGGTTTGGCGACCTCGGGTCGTCTGCCTACAGCCTGTTCCAGATCATGACCCTTGAAAGCTGGTCGATGGGCATCGTGCGCCCGGGCATGCAACAGCTCCCCTATGCCTGGGCGTTGTTCGTGCCGTTCATCATCACCACCGCCTTCACGGTTCTCAACCTGTTCATCGGTGTCATTGTCGATGCCATGCAGTCCGAGCACGAGGCCGAAGCGCGCGCCGACCGGGATGCCATGATGAGCGAAACCGAACTGGTACTCGAAGAGGTCCGGGCACTCAGAAAAGAGCTCAAGGAGATGGGGTTGCGAACCGCCAAGCCGGCCGAATAACCGGTCAGACCGGCATGTCGACGATGTGATGTGCACAAAACCCGAATGATGCGTAGCTTTTCAGCTCAGCTGCGCCGGTGCCACGCCGCGAGCTGAACAGCACGGTGTTGGCCGCGATGTATCCTTCACCAGTACTTGGCAATCTTTCCCTTTTGAGCACCTGTGCAGCTCTGGCTGCAATCGCCGCCGACGGATCGATGAACGTCACGGGCCACGGCGCTGCCGCTTCCAGCTCCGCCAGCAAAAGCGGATAGTGGGTGCAGCCAAGAACCACTGTGTCGGTGCGCGCACCGCCGCGTTTGCGGAACACCGGAGCGATCTCGGCTGCCAGCGCCTTGCGGTCCGGCGGCTTGCCTTTCAGCTTGGCCTCGGCCATCCCGGCCAGGCGCGGCGCGCCATGGACCAGCACCCGGCAGTGAAAGGCAAAGGTGTGGATCAGCGACTGGGTATATTCCCGCTTGACCGTGCCCGGTGTTGCCAGGACACCGATCATCCTGGTTTCAGTGATTTCCGCTGCCGGCTTGATCGCCGGCACGGTGCCGACAAACGGCAATTGGAACTGCTTGCGCAGCGCCGCCAGCGCCAGCGTGCTCGCCGTATTGCAGGCAACTACAACCGCATCAGGGCGTACATCGTCGATAATCCTGCCGACCACCCGCACAATCCGTTCAATCAACTCTGGCTCGTCCCAGTCGCCATAGGGAAACGCCGCGCTGTCTGCTGCATAGATGAGCTCTGCATCCGGCATCGCCTCGCGCAGGGCCTGCGCGACCGTCAGACCGCCCATTCCTGAATCAAAGACGACGACCCGATGCGGCATCAGCCCTTATCCCGGTTCGGTTTCGGTCTGAGATGATGGCGCACCAGCGAGGAAATGACACCGCGCAGCGTGCGCACTTCCTGCTCGGTCAGCGACGCCCGGTGAAACATGTTGCGCAGGTTTCTGATCATGGTCGGCCGGTTGGTGCGCGACTTGAAGAAGCCGGCTGTATCGAGTTCGCCTTCAAGGTGCTTGAAAAAGCCGGCCAGTTCGTCCTTGTTGGCCGGCCGGGTATCCGGCATGATCAGGCCGCTTGCCGTCACCGGCGGCGCCTCACCGGAGGACATGCCCAGTGAACGGGCATGCAGCTTGTACCATTCATAGGACACCAGGAGCACCGCCTGGGCAATATTGAGCGAGGCAAACTCGGGATCGACCGGCGCCATGACCATGGTATCGCACAGCGCGATCTCATCGTTGTTGAGCCCCCAGCGCTCGCGCCCAAAAGCTATGCCGCAACTTTGGCCGCCGGCCATCCTTGCCGTCATGTCTGCTGCAGCCTCCTCAGGCGACATCACCGGCTTCACCATATCGCGCGGACGTGCAGTCGTTGCGTAGATATGGTGCAAATCGCCTGTAGCTGCCGCCAGGCCGTCATGCACGCTTGCGCCCTCGATCACCCAATCAGCACCAGAAGCAGCTTCCCGTGCCCGTATGTTCGGCCAGCCGTCGCGCGGATCGACGATCCGCATGTCACCCAGGCCAAAATTGGCCATCGCCCGCGCAGCCGTGCCGATGTTCTCGCCCAACTGCGGATTGACCAAAATGATGCAGGGCTTGACAGAATTTACGATCACAGAATCGGCCATGGATAAATTTAGTGCCTGTTGGGATTCAGGTTGTGGTGCTGGCGTGGCTCATTTTGTCTGTGGCTAGCTTTGAGCAGTGCTGTAGGGTCGCCCCCATCAAGCTGCTCAAAGTGACGTCCATAGGCAAAACGAGCCGCGTCCCGAGAGGGATTTGGCCCGATTGGCCCATCTTCACGGGCGTTCGTCGTCGAATATGCCAGCATGTCCTTCCTCCTCACACCCCTGAACCTGAACCAATCGGACCAAACCAGCACCACAACCTGAATCCCAACAGGCCCTAGTGCTGTTCGCTGCTCAATAGGGCATGGCGGGGGTTTGATCAATCGCATTGGCTCTGCTACCAAGCGGCCAACCCTACCATCTGTATAAAATCCAAGAGGCATCCCCGGCATGGCAAAGATCAAAGTCGCAAATCCGGTCGTCGAACTCGACGGCGATGAAATGACCCGCATCATCTGGCAATTCATCAAGGACAAGCTGATCCACCCTTACCTCGACATCGATCTTGAGTACTACGACCTCGGCGTTGAGAGCCGCGATGCGACCGACGATCAGATCACCATCGATGCAGCCAACGCCATCAAGAAACACGGTGTCGGCGTCAAATGCGCCACCATCACACCTGACGAGCAGCGGGTTGAGGAATTCGGCCTGAAAAAGATGTGGCGCTCGCCGAACGGCACCATCCGCAACATCCTGGGCGGCGTCATCTTCCGGGCCCCGATCATTTGCTCGAATGTGCCGCGCCTGGTGCCGGGCTGGACCCAGCCCATCGTCGTTGGACGTCACGCCTTTGGCGATCAGTACCGCGCCACCGACTTCAAATTCCCCTCAGCCGGCAAATTGACCATCAAGTTCGAAGGCGAAGACGGCGAAATCATCGAGCACGAAGTTTTCCAGGCGCCCGGCTCCGGCATCGCCATGGCGATGTACAACCTGGACGATTCGATCCGCGATTTCGCCCGCGCCTCGCTCAATTATGGTTTGACCCTCAACTACCCGGTCTATCTGTCGACCAAGAACACCATTTTGAAAGCCTATGACGGCCGCTTCAAGGATATCTTCCAGGACATCTACGACACCGAGTTCAAGGACAAATTCGAGGCAGCCGGCCTCACCTATGAGCACCGTCTGATCGACGACATGGTCGCTGCCGCCATGAAGTGGTCCGGTGGTTATGTCTGGGCTTGCAAGAACTACGATGGCGATGTCCAGTCCGACACGGTTGCACAGGGCTTCGGCTCACTCGGCCTGATGACCTCGGTGCTGATGACCCCGGACGGCAAGACCGTCGAGGCCGAAGCTGCCCACGGCACCGTCACCCGCCACTATCGCCTGCACCAGGACGGCAAGGAGACGTCGACCAACTCGACCGCCTCGATTTTTGCCTGGACCCGCGGGCTGGCTCACCGGGCCAAGCTCGACGACAACGAGGCCCTTGCCGGTTTCGCCGCAACGCTGGAAAAGGTCGTCATCGACACCATCGAGAGCGGTGCCATGACCAAGGACCTTGCCGTTCTCATCGGGCCGGAGCAGAAATGGCTGTCAACGCAAGGCTTCCTCGATGTGATCGATGAAAACCTGCAAAAGGCCATGAGCTGACCGCATTTCCCAACCCGTGATCGCGGCCTAACTTTTCGTAGCCGACAGCGCCGCGCGGATCTGCTCGAGGGCCTCATCGGCCTTTGAGCCGTCCGGACCACCGGCCTGTGCCATGTCGGGCCGCCCGCCGCCGCCCTTGCCGCCAAGTGCGGCAGCGCCGATGCGGACCAGGTCGACAGCATTGAAGCGTTCGGTCAGGTCTTCAGTAACGCCGACCGCGATCCCAGCCTTGCCGTCTTCAGTAACCCCGATCACTGCGACAACTCCCGATCCAAGCTGCTGCTTGCCGTCATCGATCATGCCGCGCAGGTCCTTTGGCGAAATGCCGTGCACGGCACGCAACATGACCTTGGTGCCGTTGATCTCGGCCTCACCGCTGTCGCCGGGGCCTGAGCCGCCAAGCGCGATCAGCTTTTTGGCCTCGGCCAGCTCGCGCTCGAGCCGGCGGCGATCGTCAAGCAGCGCCGCAACGCGCGCAGGTACATCGCTATTGGCGGCCTTCAAGGCTGTAGCAGCCTCACTGAGCAGCCTTTCCTGCGTTTCGAGGTAATGCCGCGCAGCAGTGCCGGCAAGCGCCTCCAGCCGGCGCACACCGGCCGCAGAAGCGCTTTCCGAGATCAGCTTGATCAGACCGATGTCGCCGGTGCGTTCTACATGGGTGCCGCCGCACAACTCCAGCGAATAGACCGCCTTGTTGCCAACATCTGCCGGTTGCACCCCCATCTCGACGACCCGCACTTCGTCGCCGTATTTCTCACCGAACAGCGCCATCGCGCCCTCGGCAATCGCGTCGTCAACCGACATCAGACGGGTTGTGACAGAGTCATTTTGCAGAACCACCCGGTTGGCCAGCTCCTCGACCTTGGCCAGTTCATCCTGGTCCATCGACTTGGGGTGCGAGAAGTCGAAGCGCAACCGGTCAGGCTCAACCAGCGAGCCCTTTTGTGCCACATGCGTACCGAGCACCTGGCGCAAGGCTTCATGCACCAGATGGGTTGCCGAATGGTGCATCTGGGTGCCCAACCGGCGGCTCTCATCGACCGCAAGTTCAACCGCATCGCCGGCTGCCAACTCGCCGCTCTCCAGCTTGCCGAAGTGGACATACAGGTCACCAACCTTTTTTTGCGTATCGCTCACCGTAAAGACCGCGCCTTCGGCGCTGCGAATGACACCGCGGTCGCCGACCTGGCCGCCGGACTCACCGTAAAACGGCGTCTGATTGACGACGATGGCTGCATCGGCGCCGGGCGCCAGTTTGTCAATCGGTTCGCCATCGCTCGACTGGATGGCGCCGATCACACCTTCCGCACGCAAGGTATCATAGCCCAGGAAATCGGTTGCGCCGGCCTTCTCTCGCACATCGAACCAGACGGCCTCCGTGGTCGTATCGCCCGACCCGGTCCAGGCCTTGCGCGCCTCGGCCTTCTGACGGTCCATCTCACGGGCAAACACATCCGTGTCGACACCGATGCCGCGCACTTTCAAGGCATCCTCGGTCAGATCGAGCGGAAACCCGTAAGTATCATAAAGCTTGAAAGCCACCTCGCCATCGAGCCGGTCGCCTTCGCGCAAATCGGCCGAGGCCTCATCGAGGATCTTGAGACCGCGCTCGAGCGTCTTGCGGAACCGGCCCTCTTCCAGCTTCAAGGTCTCGGTGATCAGATCGCGCGCCCGCACCAGTTCGCCAAATGCCTGGCCCATCTCTCGTTCAAGCGCCGGGACCAGCTTCCACATCATCGGCTCGCGCACGCCCAACAGTTCGGCATGGCGCATGGCGCGGCGCATGATCCGGCGCAACACGTAGCCGCGGCCTTCATTTGACGGCAAGACGCCGTCGGCGATCAGGAAGGCGCTTGAGCGCAGGTGATCCGCAATCACC
Organism: Hyphomicrobiales bacterium; assembly: GCA_013002595.1. Lineage (GTDB taxonomy): Bacteria > Pseudomonadota > Alphaproteobacteria > Rhizobiales > Aestuariivirgaceae > JABDJG01. The sequence continues at coordinate 6,228 of JABDJG010000189.1, forward strand.
CGGCTTGAGGCCTGATGTGCACCCTCCGCCGGCAAGCCGGTTTCCTCTTCAATTGCACCAAGCAGTGCCTTGAACAGATCCGTCTCGTAGTTGTCATGCGTGCCCTGCAGTGTCGCTGCGATGCGCTCCAGCCCCATCCCGGTGTCGATCGACGGCTTGGGCAGGTCGATCCGCTTATCAAGCGTTACCTGCTCGTACTGCATGAACACCAGGTTCCAGATCTCGATGAACCGGTCGCCGTCTTCATCTGGCGAGCCTGGCGGTCCGCCTGGAATGTGATCGCCATGGTCAAAAAAGATCTCAGAACACGGGCCACACGGCCCGGTATCGCCCATCGCCCAGAAGTTGTCATGCGTCGCAATACGGATGATCTTTTCATCCGGCAAACTGGCAATCTTGCCCCACAAGTCAAAGGCATCATCATCCTCGGCATAGACCGTGACCAGCAACCGGTCCTTGTTGAGACCGAACTCATCGGTGATCAGCTTCCAGGCGAGCTCGATCGCCTCTGCCTTGAAATAATCGCCAAACGAGAAATTCCCGAGCATCTCAAAGAACGTGTGATGCCGGGCGGTATAGCCGACATTGTCGAGATCGTTGTGCTTGCCGCCGGCCCGCACGCACTTTTGCGACGTTGCTGCCCGGCTGTAGGGGCGCTTTTCAACCCCGGTAAATACGTTCTTGAACTGCACCATGCCAGCATTGGTGAACATCAACGTGGGATCGTTGCGCGGGACAAGCGGGCTGGAGGCAACGATCTCATGGTCATGCCTGCCGAAGTACTCGAGAAAATGGCTGCGGATTTCGTTAACGCCGGTCATGTGAAGCGGACTTTCCAGTCTGGGCCGGTTCTGGGCCTTAATTGAATGATGCGCCTTTATACAGCCGCGCCGACGCCTGTCCAGATCAGTTGCTGTACGGCGGGCGCCGGACTGCCCGATAAATGAAGACGCCCCCACCGGCATTGAACCAGTGAGGGCGCCTGATGCACGTTGGCGTCAGGGGGTGCCGGTTGCGAGGGGAAAGTGGGGAGCTTTCAGGATTGATACGCAATTCCAAGGGGCCAACCGGCCTTGGGGTGAGACGCCAGCGTCACACGTTCAAAGCAGGTCTGTTCTACTCTCCGGTGGCTGCGATCGGCGGCTCGCCGTCGTTGTCCGCATCGACATCGGGCGCAAGATTTTCCGGATCGGCAATGATCTCTGCAATCAAGCCGGCATTGGCCCGGATCGAAGTTTCGATTGAATCGGCGATATCCGGATTTTCCCTCAGGAACGTCTTGGCGTTCTCACGGCCCTGGCCGACCCGTTCACCATTGTACGAGTACCACGAGCCTGATTTCTCAACGATGCCGCCGGTCACGCCCAGATCGAGCAATTCGCCGGTCTTGGAAATACCCTCGCCATACATGATGTCGAATTCGACCTGGCGGAACGGCGGCGCCACCTTGTTCTTGACGACCTTGACCCGGGTTTCGTTGCCGACCACCTCATCACGCGCCTTGATGGCGCCGATCCGGCGGATATCGAGGCGCACCGAGGCATAGAACTTCAGCGCATTGCCGCCCGTCGTTGTCTCCGGTGAACCGAACATGACACCGATCTTCATGCGGATCTGGTTGATGAAGATGACCATGGTGTTCGACTTCGAAATCGACGCGGTCAGCTTGCGCAGCGCCTGACTCATCAGCCGGGCCTGCAGGCCGGGCAGTGAATCGCCCATCTCGCCTTCCAGTTCGGCCCGCGGCGTCAACGCCGCCACCGAATCGACAACCAGAACGTCGATCGCACCGGACCGCACCAGCGTGTCGGCGATCTCAAGCGCCTGCTCGCCGGTATCGGGCTGCGAAATCAGCAGTTCTTCAACGTCAACACCCAGCTTGCGGGCATAAATCGGATCAAGCGCATGTTCGGCATCAACGAACGCACAGATGCCCCCGGACTTTTGCGCTTCTGCAGTGACATGTAGCGCCAGGGTGGTTTTGCCTGAAGATTCAGGTCCGTAAATCTCAATCACCCGGCCCTTGGGCAGACCGCCTATGCCAAGCGCAATGTCCAGCCCCAGCGAACCGGTCGATATGGCCTCGACCTCCATAACCGTGTTCTGCCCGAGCTTCATGATCGAGCCCTTGCCATAAGCCCGCTCGATCTGACCCAGTGCGGCATCCAGCGCTTTTTGTTTATCCATGGAGGAGGTCTCTACCAGTTTGAGATTCGCATTTGCCATGCCTTGGTTTCCTTATTCCATACTTCGCCCATGCGGCGCAATGAAGTTGCAATGTGATCGAATGTGAACAATAGGAGAACATTGATCTATTTTTGTTCTCTTTGCAACATAAAAATTGCGCCCTTGATTTCATTGAATAAACAAGGATTCCAGGGGAATACAAAGAGAACAAACACCGGCCGAAACGCCATTGCAACCTAACGTAGCGAAAGGCTCGAAGGAAGTTGCAATGACAGGGACAAGAGGCGAACAAATGCCCGAGTCGCGCTACGCCGGCAAGTGTTCCGGCTCAAATGCGCGCGGTCAGCGCGAAGCCCCAAACCAGGAAGGCGGCATTGATCGCCAGAAAGAAGCCGACACGGCTTTTCCAGGTTGCATTCTTGGCAAAAATGATCTGACGGTAGCCGTCCTTATTCACGAACGGCTCAAGCAGCACGAACACGTTGAGCCACGTGATCACGAACATCCACTTCCAGAATGCATCACCATCGAACATGGCCGCATTATCTACCGAAATGCCTTAACGACAGATTACAGCTTCAGACTCAATTCCACTGCTTGCGCCACGGCGAACAAGGCCGCGTCATGACCCCATGGCGCCATGATCATTGCCCCGGCCGGTGCAGCCGCCTTGGCACTCATCGGAATGGAGATTGCGCATCGGTTCAGGAAATTACCGGCAAACGTATTGCGCAAGCACAGGAAATTGAGCTTGCCGTAGGCCTCGAAGGTATCGAAATCGGCTATCAGTGGCGGAAGGTTGGGGGTTGTCGGGACCAGCCAGCCATCCAGCCCGGCGGTCAACTGGTCGGCCTTTGCAATGAGCTCAGCCCTTTGGCGCTGAACGTCGATCAACTCACTGGCGGTGATCACCGCGCCGGACTCGATCCGTGTCCTGACCCGCTGATCATACTGATCGCCGCGACTGGCGAGCATTTCCTTGTGGTGCGCATAGGCCTCTGCTGCGGCGATCCCGCCCTTGGCATTGATCGCCGGCAACCCATTGAGGTCGCCGAACGAGACATCAACAAGCTGGACACCAGCCTTGTCCAGTTGCCGGACCGCGCCATCGAATGCACCGGCAACCTCGTCTTCGATATCGTCGAAGAACAGATCGCGCACGATACCCAGCCGGACAGACGATGCCGGTCGCGGCGCAATTTTGCCGTCCCAGTCACCGGCCATCAGCGCATCGGCGGTTGCACAACACGCCACCGAATTGGCCAGCGGGCCAACCGTATCCAACGTTTCCGACAACGGATATACCCCGGCCTTGGACACCCGGCCAACGCTCGACTTGTAGCCAACGATACCATTGAAGGCCGCCGGAATGCGGCACGATCCACCGGTATCGGTGCCGATGGCAAGGCTGCACATGCCCTCACCCACCGATACACCTGCACCGGACGAAGAACCACCTGGAATCCGCCCGTTTTCACGGTCATAGACCGACTTGGGCGTGCCATGATGCGGATTGAGGCCAACCCCCGAATAGGCAAACTCGGTCATGTTGGTCCGACCGAGCGCAATGAACCCTGCCGCCTTCAAGCGCCCGATCGCCAAAGCATCGGCAGTTGCCGCCGGCGCATCATTGAGCACGACTGAGCCTGCCCGGGTCACCTGCCCGGCCATATCGAACAGATCCTTGACGGAAAACGGAATGCCGGCATAAGGCGATGCATGCGCTGACCGTTTGCGCAGGCCATCGATATGATCCGCCTCGGCCCGCGCGCCCTCGCCGTCAACGCTGAGAAACACCCGTGCGCCCTCACCTGCCTCATCGCCGATCCGGTCCAGCGATTGCTCAACCAGTTCACGTGCGCTGGTGCGCCCGCTATCCAGCGCTGCAGCCAGTTCATTCAACGTGGCAACCATGAAAATCCTCTCATCTCTTGCGGGGCGCCAGGGCCTGTTGACAACCAGCATCGAAACGGCACCAGCCCGTTCCGCCGGCTCACCACCCGATTAGGATACCGTTCGGACGGTTGGGAGGGGGAGCGGGCTGGTGCCGGTTAATGCACAGCGCCCTATTTCCTTGATGACATTGCGTCTTTGACCGCGCCGGCAAGTTGCTTCAGGCTAAACGGCTTGGGCAGGAATGCAAAGTCTTCCTGACCCTCCAGGTTCTTTTCAAAGGCATCTTCGGCATAGCCGGAAATGAACACCACCTTGGTGCCGATGCCGCGCGCCCTGAGTTCTTTCAGCAAGGTCGGGCCATCCATTTCCGGCATGACGACATCGGACAACACCAGATCGAACTGGCCGTCGTGCTCCTCGACAACTTCAAGCGCGGTTTCACCGCTATCGGCCTCCAGCACCGTGTATCCGCGCGATGCCAGCGCCCTTGAGGCAAACGAGCGAACAGCGTCTTCATCCTCGACCAGCAGGATGGTGCCCTGCCCGGTATGATCGGCGCGAGTGTCTTCTTCTTCCTCGACCCGTTTGGCCTCGGCAACTTCTTCTGCCGTTTCAGCGTGGCGCGGCAGATAGATACTGAAGGTCGTGCCTTTGCCCATCTCGCTGTCACAGAATACAAAACCACCGGTCTGCTTGATGATGCCGTAAACCGTTGACAGACCAAGCCCGGTGCCCTTGCCGACTTCCTTGGTTGAAAAGAACGGCTCGTAGATCTTGTCCAGCACCTCCTGCGACATACCGGTACCGGTATCGATCACCTCGCACAAAACGTATTCACCCTCCGGCATCAACCCGGGATTGACGTTCCGCGATTCAGCTTCGCTGACATTGGATGTACGCACCGTCAGGACACCGCCGTCGGGCATAGCATCGCGTGCGTTCACCGCCAGGTTGATCACCACCTGCTCGAACTGATTGACGTCAACCTTGACACTGCCGAGATCGCGCCCGTGCACCACCTTGAGCTCGACCTTTTCACCCAACAGGCGGCCAAGCAGATTGCCAAGGTCCGACAGCACATCGGTCATCGACAGGACTTCCGGCCGCAAGGTCTGGCGCCGGGAGAACGCCAGCAGCTGGCGCACCAGATTGGCTGCCCGGTTGGCGTTCTGCTTGATATTCATGATGTCGGCAAAGGCTGGATCGGTCGGGCGATGTTTGGCGAGCAGCAGGTCGGAAAAGCCGATAATCGCCGTCAGCACATTGTTGAAATCATGCGCCACACCGCCCGCCAGCTGGCCCACAGCCTGCATCTTCTGGCCCTGCTTGATCTGCTCTTCAAGCGACTGGTGCTTTGTCGTGTCTGCGGCATAAACAGTGATGTTCAGCGCTTCGTCTTCGCCCTCATCGGCGATCGCAAACTCCATCTGCGCCTTGTTGTCGTCACCCCCGACAAACGTGACATTGAGCGGTTTGCCCCTTTCGCCCGTCTCAACCAGTTTTTCCAGCTGCGCCCTGACGTCGGCGCGCTGGCTTTCCTGCACGATGTCGCTGATCGCAACACCGCGTATCGCAGCCCGCGTAAGCTCGACGAAGGCCGCATTGACGTTTTCGATCACGCCATCGCGGTTGATCTGGGCAATGCCGATCGGCGCATCGTTGATCAGGCGGGCGAGCTGCATCTGGAATACTTCGCCGCCTTCCGCCCCGGTTTGCGAGCCGCGCCGATCCAGCACCAAAGAGCGCGACGGCTGCACCTTGCCGTTATAGTCGTAGTCGACACGATGCATGATGCGGACCGGGATCGTCTCGCCGGAACGTGACTGCAGATCCAGATCGAAATGCTCGGTGCGCGATTCGCCCGGCCGCGGCGCTATGCCCATCAACAGACTGCGGCTGTCCGGCGGCAACAGATCATCGATCTTCAACGAACCGTCGGTCGTCTGCGGCAGGTCGATTTCAAGCCAGTCTGCAAGCGTTGCGTTCAGATAGGCGATCTCTCCGTCGGCCGTTGTGGAAAAGAACCCGGCCGGCGCGTGGTCGAGATAGTTGATGATGTACTGCAGGTTGGAAAAGGCGCTTTCCTGACGTGACCGGTCAATCGTGATGTCGCTGACCTGCCACAAAGTGAAGGTCTGCCCGAGCGGTGTACTGACCGGTGAAACCGAAACCCTGAGCCAGCTCGGCCGGTCCGGCTGCGCACCCGCTGCCGATGATCCTTCATTGAGCCGGAACTCTTCGGCCGCCTCGACACCCTCGCGCGCCCGCTGCGCCAGCCGGTAGACCCGCTCTGACACGTCAGGATAGCCGGTGTAGAGGTTTTCAACGCCGATGACCCGCGTTGCCCCGGAGGCATTGATCAGTTCGCGATACGCTTTGTTGGTGTAAACCACCCGCCCACGCGCATCACTCACCACACATCCATCACCGACAGCGTCCATCAAGCCATCGAAAAACGCCATTTGTTTGGGCAACCGCCCGAAGTGAACAAACCCGGCGATCGCTCCGAACAGTGTCAAAAGACCTGCAAAGGCAGCAATCCCGAGCACCGCCAGAAGCGCTGTTGCCCAGTGCCCATGCAGCCTGAGCGCGATGACACCGACAAGCGCTGCGAGAACAACAGCCAGTAGCAGCGCCAGCACCGGCCGGCCCTGCCGCTGTCCCACACCACCCTGATTTGCCGGCGACGATGGCGCCAGCCCCGCATCACTCATGATATCCCTCTACCGAATCAGCGCGAGTATAGGCGATTTGTCGTCACACTGGAGTACAGTTAGATATGGTTTTTCCAGCTTTTCGGCCACATAACAATTTCGCCAAGATTGTGATAGAAATTACATCGACATTGTGCCGGGATTCGGATGCCTGGTCGAAACCTTGAGGAAAGCCGAGATGAACCTGGAAGCCTATGATCAATATCTCACACCCGCAGCCATTGTTCTCGTCGGGCTGGTGGCATTGTGGTTGATCCTCAGGCTTGTGGGCAAAAAGGTTACCGGGCGCCGTGGCAACCGGCTCGCCGTCAGCGAGTTTCACGAAATTGACAAGTCGCGCCGGCTGGTTCTGGTGCGCCGTGATGACGTCGAACACCTGATCATGATCGGCGGTGCCCAGGACATGGTGGTCGAATCAGGCATTGGCGACAAGTCGGCTGCCAGGCCATTATCCCGGACCGAAACCTCGCCAAGCCTGGAAGTAAGCCCGCTGCCGAAGATCGACGAACCGCCTGAACAAGAAACGATCGCCAAGATACTGCCGCGCGAGCCCAAGCCGGCAGTCTTCGGCGACCGCGCCCCCAACCTGCGCCCGGTTGAGCGGTCCGAACCCCGGTTCGATGCAGACAAATCGACTGGTGAATCTTCTTCCTGAGGAGCTTCACTGGCTCCCTCAGTCGTCGCGATAGACCTTTTCACGCCGCTCGTGGCGCTCTTGGGCCTCAATGGACAACGTCGCAATCGGCCGCGCGTCCAGCCGTCTCAAGCTGATCGGCTCACCGGTATCTTCACAATATCCGTATGACCCGTCCTCGATTCGCTTCAGCGCCTCATCGATCTTCGATATCAGCTTGCGTTGCCGATCACGCGTTCTGAGCTCCAGCGAACGGTTGGTCTCAGTCGTCGCGCGGTCAGCGATATCCGGCAATGGATTGTTCTCATCCTGCAAATGCTGCAGGGTTTCGCGGTTCTCACGCAGGATGTCTTCCTTCCAGTTGAGCAGCTTCTGCCTGAAATAGGTCTGTTGCCGCTTGCCCATGAAAGGCTCTTTGTCAGTCGGTTTGTAAGTTTTGCCGTTTTTGGCAGCCATCCCGATAAACCTCGTCACGCGTAAAATGACCTAACAATTTGTGCGCCTTATATCCTCGCTTGACCGGTTGGACAATAGACTTCTTGCGCTTAATGCAAGAATTGAGCGAACTTGATGACGTCAAGGTATGCTTCTGATTCATATGACTTTTCCGTGAATGCCAATTTGCCACCTAGGACATTATGCCAATTCGCACGCGCAAACGTGTTCCCGGATGGACCGAATTGAAACACCTCTGGCCCCGTAGAGCCACTTACGCTAATAAAGTGCGCCCCAGTCTGAGCCAACTGATTTTCGAACGGAGCCAAGATGCGTTTTGAAGGAACCAATAATTATGTTGCGACTGACGACCTGCAAGTCGCCGTCAACGCAGCAATCGTCCTGGAGCGGCCACTGCTCGTCAAGGGCGAGCCTGGAACCGGCAAAACCGTGCTGGCTCACGAGGTCGCGAACGCCCTTGGCGTGCCGCTGATTGAATGGCACATCAAATCCACCACCAAGGCCCAGCAGGGCCTTTACGAATACGATGCGGTCAGCCGCTTGCGCGATTCCCAGCTCGGTGACGAGCGCGTACACGACATCTCCAACTACATCCGCCAGGGCAAATTGTGGCAGGCCTTTACCGCCGATGACCGGCCGATCCTGCTGATCGATGAGATCGACAAGGCCGATATCGAGTTTCCAAACGACCTCTTGCAGGAACTTGATCGCATGGAGTTTCATGTCTACGAAACCGGCGAGACCATCAAGGCGGCCCAGCGTCCGATCGTCTTCATCACCTCCAACAATGAAAAGGAACTGCCCGACGCCTTCCTGCGCCGCTGTTTCTTTCACTACATCAAGTTCCCCGAAGCGGACACGATGCGCGAAATTGTCGATGTCCACTTCCCCAAGATCAAAGGCAAGCTGATCAATCAGGCGCTCAATATTTTCTATGAGATCCGCGATGTGCCCGGCTTGAAAAAGAAACCCTCGACCTCTGAACTGCTCGACTGGATCAAGCTGCTGCTGAACGAAGATGTACCCGAAGAGGTGCTCCGTGAACGCGACCCGCGCAAGCTGATCCCGCCGATGCATGGCGCACTGTTGAAGAACGAACAGGACGTGATGCTGTTTGAGCGCCTGGCCTTCATGGCCCGCCGCGACGGACGCTAGGTTCAGGACCAGAATTGCCCCATTGAAGCGTGTGGGTTGTTCGGAGTAGGTAGTTGCATCGTACAACCAGCCGGGCAAGGAATGCGCCGCATGCGATTTTCATCCAGCAAGGAATTTCGTGACTGGCCGGCCAAGGCCGTCACTGTCTTTGGCATGTCCGGCGTCGGCAAGACGACGCTGGGCACCGCGCTGCGCAATTTCGAATGGTTCCTGTACTCGGTCGATTACCGGATCGGCACGCGCTACATGGACGAACACATCGTCGACAACTTCAAACGCGAGGCAATGAAGGTACCGTTCTTGCGCGACCTGCTGCGTTCCGATTCGATCTACATCTCGTCCAACATCACTTTTGAGAACCTGTCGCCGCTCTCGACCTACCTCGGCAAGCCCGGCAATCCGGACAAGGGCGGCATCGCCTTTGCCGAATACCGTCGGCGCCTCGAACAGCACCGGATGGCCGAAATCGCCTCCCTGCTCGATGTTGAAAAGTTCATCGACAAGGCGCGTGAAATCTATGATTACCAGCACTTCATCTGCGATTGCGGCGGCAGCCTGTGTGAAGTCGTCAATCTGACCGATCGCACCGATCCTGTTCTGCAGACACTCGCCAACAACACCGCCATCCTCTATATCCGCGGCACCGAGGCCCTCGCCGACGAACTCGTCGACCGGTTCAAGAAGTCACCGAAACCGATGTACTACCAACCTCAGTTTCTCGATGCCAAATGGGCCGAATACAAGCAGCTGAACGGCATTTCGAACGATGATGACGTGGACCCCGACGGCTTTGCCGTGTGGGGTTTCGAACAGCTCGTCCACCACCGTATCCCGCTTTACGAAAAGATCGCCAAGCGCCACGGCTATACGGTCGAGATGTCCGAGATCCCCGGCGTCCGCGACGCGCAGGATTTCATCGACCTGATCTCCAAGGCAATCGATACCGCGGCTGGTTAGAGCAACTCGCCGGCCGCTAGCCCTAACGTCGTGGCCGCTTCATTTGGCGCGGCAACGGTCCTTACCGGCATCGCCACACCATTTTTCAAACGTTCAGCCTTGATCCGCCGTTCGCGCTCGCCGGGGATCTCGACACGTTCAAAGCCGGGCGCCGGCGGACAGGCGCGCACTTCGGCCAGACACCTTTCGGCCGCCGCTGCATAGGCTGACGCATCGCGAAACCGGGAAAGATCGATACACACGCAGATCCAGTTCATGCCGCTCATTGCCTCGCCGAGAATAACTTCGCCGATCAATTCGGCGACCAACCCCATGCCGAAACCTTTCGGACCGGCCATCGGCAGGATTGCGCCACCATTGAAGTAATCTTCCGGATCGGTCGTCGGCTGGCCATCCGCATCGATCATCAGGCCTTCCGGCAGTGCCCGCCCGGCCATGCGGGCGGCGTAAATCTTGCCGCCGGCACCGGCCGCGGTTGCAAAATCGAGCACTACCGGACCGCCATCACCGGCCGGCATGCCGAGCGCATAAGGATTGGTCGGCAGCATGCCGCGGGCTCCGCCGTACGGCGCCACCTGCGGCCAGTCGGCCCGCGTCCCGCCGCCGAAAATGATGCACAGGCAACCTTGACCGGCCGCCCTTTCAACAAACTGGCCAAGCTGGCCGGTATGCGCCACATTGGCGATGCCCAGCGCGGAAGTACCGTTCTGGCGGGCCTCGACAACCCCTTCATCGACCGCCATGCGCAAGGCCGGCATGCCGAAACCGTTGCCGCCATCGATCAGCGGCCCGCCGCCGCCGGCCTTCGACAGGCAAGGCGTGCCGGCGGGATCAAACACGCCTTCACGCGCCTCGCGGGCGTAACTCACCAACCGGAATATGCCGTGCGAGTAGACGCCAGAGAGGTCCGCCCCAACGAGGTGTGCAGCGACCTCGGCAGCAATCGCATCGTTGCACCCCATAGCTGCAAGGTAGCGGTTGGCAAATTGCATCAGCCGCTCAGCGCCAACCAGGCAATCGGTTTCGCTCATTGATCCTTCCTGTCCGCGGCCGCATCGATCTGCTTCACAATCGCGCGACAGTAACAAAGCGCCCATTGGTGCCAAGCGATAAATCGACTAGCTTTCACCGGCACCGGCAAAGAAACGGAACAATCGCATAAATGAACAGACCAGCCACAATCGCCGTCGCGCTGTCCTTTGTGATCTACCTTCTGCCGGTTTTTAATGTTCATGCCGGCCTGGTGCCGTGGCCGCTGATGTATTTCGGCAATCTTGGCGAAAGCGGCTGGATCCAGCTAGCCGCTGTAGCCGGTGCTCTCACGATCCAGGGACTGGCCGCATGGATATTCTACCTGCTGCTGCGCCGGTTCCGCTGGTGGAAGCTTGCCGGCATTGCCGTGATGGTCCCGGTGCTGTTCTTTGCCGTCAATTTCACCTTTATGTACGCCGTTCCGGCGCTGGTTCTGATCGCACCCGACTGGACAAAGGATGTCGGCGAACTGGAGCGTGTATGTTCAACCCGCGATGTTTCCATAATGCAGGCCAATACCGGCGTCTCACTGTCGATGGAGCGGGCCGGCAAGGTCTGGGTCCGCCATGACAATCAAACTGGTGCGGGGTTGCTCTCATTGCCCGATTGCAAGCTCGAGCCTGCCGGCGAGTTTGCAAGAGGCAGCTTTAGAAGCGCCAACGCGGCAGGCGAAGTTCTGTTTTCCACTTATGAACAGACCTACCATTATGGCCGGGCCGGAACCGCAACATCCAAGGAACTTGCACCTCCCGCCGGCCTGCGCAGCTGGAACGCTTTGCTAACCGTGGACGGCGGCCAGCTCGCCTGGCTTGACCGCGTCGTTTCCAACACTGACGGCAAACCCCACCTCATCCGCCTGCGCGATGTCGAAGACAACGGCAATGAGCGAACAATCAAGCTCGCCCTGCCGGCCCGCAACAGCCTCACGCTGCTTGAGGCTGACCCGCCATTTTTCACACTGGCCCGCTATCGCAACGACATCATGGTTGTCGATGACACCGGTGCAGTCGTATGGGGCCCGGTCTCGCCCAAAGGTGTGTACTCGGCCGAATACGGCTTTCGGCGCATCGGCAAGGATGGCTGGGTATCCTGGGACGGCTATCGTGAAGATGGGCAATACAGGATTGTCTGGTCGCTGCCCGGCGCCGCCGGTGAAATGACAATGCCGCGCGGTCGGAAGATCGAGGCGCTGTCGGTCTCGCCGGACGGACGACATATCGCCTACTCGACCGAGGCCAACAGCTATTTTCAGGCACAAGGCAGGCTGGTGCTGTTCAAAACAGCCGGCGGCGAAATCATCTACCGCCGCCGGCTGAAACAGTTCTCGCGTATCAAACTGGCCTTCCTGGGCAATGGCCACCTGGCCATGCGCAACGCCGCAAAGGGCGAGACCGGCATCGCAGTTTACCGGGTGCCCGCCACAGGGCAGTAGCATTCCGGACCGGCCGAGCCTCTTGCGCCTGACCGTCTTACCCAATACATCACCTGATGCGCCGCTCGTGGCCGTGTTTCAAATGAGTGCCTTAACCGTATGCCGATCAAGATCCCGAATGACCTGCCTGCCCGCCAGACCCTGGAGGACGAGGGCGTATCGATCATGACCGAGCATGACGCCATCCGCCAGGACATCCGCCCGCTGCGCATCGGCCTGCTCAATCTGATGCCCAACAAGGCCCGCACCGAGACCCAATTTGCCCGCCTCGTCGGCTCATCGCCTCTCCAGGTTGAACTGTCGCTGATCTCGATGACCAGCCACGAGCCCAAGAACACGCCATCTGACCACATGCTGGCGTTCTATCGCGACTGGGAATCGGTCAAAGAAGAAAAGTTCGACGGATTCCTGATCACCGGCGCCCCGATCGAGCGGCTGCCGTTCGAGGAGGTCACCTACTGGCCCGAGCTCACGCGCATCTTCGACTGGACCCAGACCAACGTCCATTCGACCTTTTGCATCTGCTGGGGCGCCCAGGCCGCGCTGCATCATTTCCATGGCGTGCCCAAGCATGATCTCGGCAGGAAGGCCTTTGGTGTATTTCGCCACAAGAACCTCAAGCCCTCTTCACCCTACCTGATGGGCTTTTCAGATGATTTCTCGATTCCCGTCTCGCGCTGGACCGAAGTGCGCCGCGCCGACATACCGCAAGATCACGGCCTTGAGTTCATGATGGAGAGCGATGAGGCAGGTGTCTGCCTCATCGAGGATGCCGCCCACCGCATGCTCTACATGTTCAATCACATCGAATACGACACCTTCTCGCTCGGCGAGGAATACGCCCGCGATCAGAAAAACGGCACCCCGATCGGTTTGCCAAAAAACTATTTTCCCGGCGATGACCCCGACAAGACGCCGGAGAACCGCTGGCGCAGCCAGGCCCATCTACTGTTTGGCAACTGGATCAACCAAGTCTATCAGACCACGCCCTTTGATGCCTCGAAGATCGGAAC